>JAGQTW010000513.1 GCA_020438785.1 Mycobacterium sp.
CTTGTTCCTCGACCCGGCCTACCCCGCCGACGAGGCCTACGTGCGCCGGCGCTACGAGTCCAGCATCGCCCCGGGCGCGTGGGAGTCGTTGGCCGCCGCCCGGTTTCGGCGTCCCGGCCTCGAGCCGCCGCCCACCCCGTCGAGCCGGCGTGCCTACGAGCGGATCACGGTGCCGGTCCTGGTGGTCGAGGGTGCGGGGGACAAGTTGCTGCCCGCCGGGTGGGCCGCCGAGATCGCCGGACAGATCACCGGCGCCCGCTGCGCCATCGTCGAGGGGGCCGGGCACTGCCCGCAGATCGAGCAGCCGGAGGCGCTCACCGCGCTGGTGCTGGAGTTCCTCGCCGGGGCGTCGGGCTAGGCGGAACGGGCGGCGGCCTTCTTCAGCTCCCGGTAGGCCTGCCGGGTGTGGTCGGCGAGGGCCGACACGTCGCTGATCGACGCCGTGTTGGCGACGAACCCGAAGTCCATGTGGTCGTGATACGAGCTGAGCGTGACGTTGAGCCCGATCGAGGCGGCGAGCGCCGAGATCGGGTAGATGCCGAGCAGCTCGGCGCCGTTGAGATACCGGGTCTCCTTGATACCGGGCACATTGGAGATGACCAGATTGCAGGCCGGCGGGGTCAGCTGGTCGACCCGAGTCTGGGCCCCGAGGATGGCCAGCCCGAGCAGCCCCGCACCGTAGGTCATCGCGGTGTCCGACGACCAGGCGCCGACGTCCTTCTTCGCGATCTGTACCGACTCGACGATCTGCTCGATGCGTTGTGCCACAGCGGCTTGCGGCTCGCCCAGGCGGGGGAACAGCGCGGTGACCCGGGTGCCGACCGTCGCGTCACCCTCCGCGCGCAGCGACACCGGGATCATCGCGACGAGCCGGTGCGGGAACGGGTCGCCCGTCTCGGCGAGGTAGGCGTGCACACCGGCGTCGACGATGGTGGCGGCCACATCGTTGAGCGTGCCCCCGAACAGGTGGCCGATCTGGTGCATCTCCTCCAATGGCAGCGACAGGGTCGCGAAGCTGCGGCCCTGCTTGAGCGGCTGGTTGGTGGGGGCGTGGTGGGCGAGGAACGGCACGCTGCCCTTGGGATCGCCGCCGACGGCCGCGGAGACGGCCTTGCGGAGCATCTCCATCGAGATCTGGTTGACCGCACCGGCCTGCGCCACCACCGTTTTGATCGAGTCGGTGATCTTGTGCAACAGCGGTGCCGGCTCGTGCGGCTCCGGCTCCGACGGGGGCAGCGCGAACGCCGGCTTGGGGATGCGGCGCTCGTCGGTGCTGGCCAGTCCCTGGTACAGCATTCGCAGTCCCGAGACGCCGTCGACCACGCTGTGGTGAGTCTTGGTGTAGATCGCGAACCGGCCACCCGGCACACCATCGATGATCCAGCAGCGGAACAGCAATCGGTCGCGGTCGAGCATCGGTTCGTGCAGGTCGGAGACCAGCCGCAGCAGATCGTCGTAGGAGCTTCCGGTCGGCAGCGACAGGTGTCCGACGTGGTAGTGGGGATCCCAGTCGTCGGTCTCGCGGAAGTGCGGGGCGCCGCGGCCCATGAGCTCCGGCAGCACGTTGAAGGGCGGCGTCGGGCGGAACTGCCGGTAGGCGTCGACGATCTCGCGCACCGCGGCCGGGTTGCCGCGCGGCTTCTTGAACAGCATCATCGCGCCGACGTGGGTGGTGCCCGCCGGCGTCTCGAACAGCAGCCACGAAAGATCGAGCGGCGCGATCGACTTATTCATTCCCCTGACCTCCACGCGTTGCGTGAGGACAGATGCTGCCACGCGGCGGCCCGCCCGGGAGCGGATTCAGGCGTTCGCGGCGGCGGCCTTCAACTCGCCGAACGCGTGCGGTGTCGGGGTCGCCTCGACGCCGCATGGCGCCAGGCAGCACCGGAAGAAGGTGTGGACGGTTATTTCAGGCAGCTGCCCGCATCGATCGGCAGCGTGACGCCGGTGATGTACCGCGCCTCGTCGGAGGCCAGGAACAGCACCGCGTTGCTGATGTCCACCGGCTCCACCCAGCCGATCGGCAGGGTGTGCATCAGTTGCCCGATCGGCAGCAGGTCCTCGGGCCCCGGGTTCTCCAGGTCGGGCCGGAACAGTTTCATGGTGGCCTCGTTCATGAACAGCGGTGTGTTCACGTTGGTCGGGTGCACCGAGTTGACCCGGATGTTGTGCTGCCCCAACTCCACGGCGAAGGTCCGCATCAGGCCCACCACCCCGTGCTTGGCGGCGACGTAATGGCCGGTGTGGGGATAGGCCTTCAGCCCGCCCACCGAGCTGGTCAGGATGATCGAACCACCGCGGCCGCCCGAGAGGATATGGGGAACTCCGGCTTTCACCGTCTTCCAGACCCCGCCCAGGTTGATGTCGATCATCGCGGTCCAGTCAGCCTCGCTGGTCTTGTCCAGCGTGTTGCCACCGTTGCCGATGCCGGCATTGGCAACGATGATGTCCAGGCCGCCGAGTTGTTCCACCCCACTGTCCACGGCGGCCTTCAGTGCGTCGTAGTCGCGCACATCGACCTCGGCGGTGACGATCCGCCGGTCGAAACCCTTGACCAGGTCTGCGGTTTCGGCGAGGTCCTCCGGTGTGGTGGGCGGAATCCGATCGACGGTGTCGATGGGCCCGCAGATGTCGACGGCGATGATGTCGGCGCCCTCCTGGGCCAGTCGCACCGCGTGGCTGCGGCCCTGCCCCCGCGCGGCGCCGGTGATGAATGCGACCTTGCCTGCTACACGTCCCGTCATCGGTTCGAATCCTCTTGTCGTAGTTGGGTTCAGGGAATCAGGGTGGGCATGGCCTCCCAGCCGCGCACCGCGGTGGTGGGGGACGTACGCGCATTCGGCCAGTCGACCTCCCAGGTGGGGAAGCGCGCGAGGATCTCCTCAAGGGCGATGCGGCCCTCCAAGCGGGCTAGCGCGTTGCCCATGCAGAAGTGGGTCCCGGCCCCGAAAGTCATGTGCGACTTGAGTTCACGGTGGATGTCGAAGACGTCGCCGTCGGGGGCGAACCGGCGATGGTCTCGGTTCGCGGCGCCGACCAGCATCAGCATCGCCGACCCGGCGGGCACAGTCTGCCCGTAGTAGTCGACGTCGCGAGTGACGTAGCGCGCGATCTGCAGCGCCGGCGGCTCCCAGCGCAGGATCTCCTCGATCGCCTGGGGAATCAGCGCGGGATGTTCGGTTAGTTCGCGGCGCTGATTCGGGTACTCGGCAAGCGTCTTGCCCGCCCAGCCGATCAACCGGGTGGTGGTCTCCGATCCCGCGGTCGCGATCACGGTCAGGTAGAGCAGGAGTTCCTCCCGGTGCAGCCGGCGCCGGGTTCCCGTCTCGTCGGTGAACTCGGCGTTGAGCAATTCGGTCATGATGTCGTCGGACGGGTGCTCGGCGCGCCAGTCGATGAACTCCGCGAAGACCTCGCCGGTGGCCAGCGAGTCGACCTTCTCTTTCTGCAG
>JAGQTW010000089.1 GCA_020438785.1 Mycobacterium sp.
CCATGGACGCCGAACAGCATTTCGCCACCCTCGCGTCGGTCTGGGACGACCAGGCCGAGGCGCTGGACGCGTCGATGGGGGAGCACGGGTCGGCCGCGCGTACCGCTCTCGCCGCCGCCCCCGGCGAACGGATCGTCGACATCGGTTGCGGGCCCGGACTTTCGGCGGTGGCGCTGGGTGCCGCGGTGGCTCCGGACGGTTGGATCGCCGCCGTGGACATCGTGCCGCAGATGGCCGAGGCCGCCCGCCGGCGGCTGGCGTCTGCCGGGATCTCCGGAGCCGCATTCACCGCCGATGCCGGCACCGCCGACCTGATCGCCGTTGCCGGGCAAGGCAGGGCGTTCGATGCGGTCCACTCCCGGTTCGGGCTGATGTTCTTCCCGGCGCCGAAGCCGGCCTTCGCCAACATCTTTCGGGCGCTCCGGCCGGGTGGCCGGTTGGCCGCCTCGGTGTGGGGACATCTCGGCGACAACCCGTGGATGGAGCTGACCACCGCGACGGCCACCCAGGCGCTCGGAGTCGACCGAGCGCCGCTTCCGGAGCCGGGGCGCCCGGGCCCGTTCTCGTTGGCCGACCCGGATTCGACCGCGGCGCTGTTCATGGGGGCCGGTTTCGACCGCGTCGTCATCGAACCGGTGAGCGCGCCGTTCCTGTTCCCCGGCGACGGCTCCGAGGCGGCCGCCCGTGTGCTGAGCGCGGGCCCACTCGGCGCGGCGTTCCTCGCGGCGTCGGACAGCCAGCGCGCCGACGTCATCGGTGCGATCGTCGCCGCCCTCGAACGGCACCGCGGCGCCGAGGGGATCACGGTGCCCGCGGCGTCGTGGTGCATCACCGCCCGTCGACCCTGAACCGGGGCCGCAGACGGTAGCGTCGGCCCGGTGTTGACCGTCTCGGACGACTTCGTTACCCGGCTCGCGCAGCGCGCCGCGGAGGCCGAAGACCTGCGCCGGCTGCCGGATGCCACCATCGCCGACTTCCGCGCCGAGGGGATGGGCCGGCTGCTGCTGCCCGCCCGCTACGGCGGCGAGCAGGCGCCGTTCAGTGCGATCCTCGAGCCGGTGCGCCGGATGGCCCACGGCTGCGCGTCGAGTGCCTGGACCCTCGGCTTCTACATCCTGCACAACTGGATGTTGGCGCTGTTCGACGAGCGGGCCCAGGACGAGGTGTTCGCCGACGGGCCGGTGCTGTGCCCGGCCCCGCTGGCGCCGACCGGTCGCGGCCTGCCGGTCGAGGGCGGGGTGCGGCTCTCGGGGCGCTGGTCGTGGGCGACCGGGATCATGGCCGCCGACTGGGTGATGGTCGGCGCGCTGTGTGGACCCGATGAGGAGATGTACCCGGCGCTGGCCCTGCTGCCCGCCGATCAGGTCCGGGTGGAGGACGTGTGGCACACCGCGGGGATGCGGGCCACCGGTTCCAACGACGTCGTCGTCGAAGACGTCATGGTCCCGCAGCACCGGCTGGCCAAGGTCGCCGACATCTACGCGGGAACCGCGCCGGGCGCCGCACTGCACGGGGCGGCGACCTACCGCTGGCCGATGGTGCCGGCGCTTGCGCTGGTCGCATCGATGCCGGCGCTGGGCGCCGCCGAGCATGTCGCCGACGTGTTCGCCGCCCGGCTGGGGGAGCGGGTGCTGGCGTACTCCGGTGTGGCGCAGAAACAACAGCCCGCCGCGCAGATCCGGCTCGGTGATGCCCGGGTGCGGTTGCGCGCCCTCGACGGGCTGCTGCGCGAGACCGTGGCGACCCTGGAGTCGATGGTGGCCGACGGCGCCCGCATCCCGCGCGCCGTCCGTGCCAGGGCCCGGGTGGCCGCCGCGCACATCGTGCACGAGTCCCGTTCGGTCATCGCCGACCTGCTCGAATCATCCGGTGCCAGTGCGCAATTCCTCGACAGCCCGCTGCAGCGGGCCAAGCGCGACGTCGACGTCATCTCGGGCCACGTGGTGTTCGACTACGACGTGAGCCGTGAGCTGGCCGGCGCGCTGGAGATCGGCGTGCCGATCTCCCCGATCGCGATGGTCTAGAGGCCGAGCGCGCCGTAGGTGCGCCGGACGAACCGCGGCTGCACCGACTGCAGCCTGGCCAGCGACGTGTTGCCTGCCACCGCCGCCGCGGCCGACGTCAGGTCCGGGTAGTTCTGAATCTTGTAGATCAGGATCAGGTCGTTGGCCGGGTCGGCCTGCCACCACGTCCCGTAGGCGCCGGGCCAGCTGAACGTGCCCAGCCCGCCCGGGCCGAACAGCGGCGCGGACTTGGCCGGATCGGTGATCACCGACAGGTTCAGCCCGAAACCGCGGCCGATCCAGTACGGCATGCCCAGGAACGGCTGGCGCTTCTGCTCCTCGGTCAGCCGATCGGTGCGCATCAGCCGGACCGACTCCTCCGACAGCACCCGCACACCGTCGACTTCGCCGCCGCCCAACAGCATTCGCACGAACCGCAGGTAGTCGTCGACGGTGGACACCAGGCCGGCACCGCCCTGACAGAAGCGGGGTTCGGTGACCGGGATCGGACCCATCGCGTCGTCCCGCAGACCGCTCTGCTCGTCGAGCCGGTACATGGTCGCCGTCCGGCCTCGCTTGTCCGGCGAGATGAAGAAGCCGGTGTCGGGCATGCCGAGGGGTTCGAAGATCCGCTCGGAGAGCACGGTATGCAGCGGCTTGCCCTCGATGCGGGACAGCGCGATGCCGAGCACCTCGGTGGCGTGGCTGTAGGTCAGCCGCTCGCCGGGCTGGTGCACCAGCGGAAGGGCGGCGACCTCGGCCAGCCAGTGGTCCTGGTCCTGGCGCAGCGAGAGTTGGCCGTAGGCGCGGCTGAGCGGACCGAGCACGGAGAACACGTAGGCCAGCCCGCTGCGGTGGGTCATCAGGTCGTCGATGGTGATCGGCCGCTGCGCGGCCACGGTGCGGTCCAGCGGGCCGGTCGGATCGACCAGGACCCGCACGTCGGC
>JAGQTW010000090.1 GCA_020438785.1 Mycobacterium sp.
CGGCGGCATGGGCGTGCTGCACCGCAACCTTCCGCTGGAGAACCAGGCCGCCCAGGTGGAGACCGTCAAGCGGTCCGAGGCCGGCATGGTCACCGACCCGGTCACCTGCTCGCCGGACAACACGCTGGCCGAGGTCGACGCCATGTGCGCCCGGTTCCGCATCTCGGGTCTGCCGGTCGTCGATGATTTCGGCTCGCTGGTGGGCATCATCACCAACCGCGACATGCGCTTCGAAGTCGACATGAGCAAGCCGGTCTCGGAGGTGATGAGCAAGTCGCCGCTCATCACCGCGCAGGAGGGCGTCACCGCCGACGCTGCGCTGGGACTGTTGCGGCGCAACAAGATCGAGAAGCTGCCCATCGTCGACGGCCGCGGCCGGCTGACCGGGCTGATCACCGTCAAGGATTTCGTCAAGACCGAGCAGCACCCGCTCGCCACCAAGGACAGCGACGGCCGGCTACTGGTCGGTGCGGCGGTCGGTGTCGGCGATGACGCCTGGGAACGCGCCATGGCACTGGCCGACGCCGGTGTCGACGTCCTGGTGGTCGACACCGCGCACGCCCACAACCGGCTGGTCCTGGAGATGGTCGGCAAGGTCAAGGCCGAGGTGGGACACAAGATCGAGGTCATCGGCGGCAACGTGGCCACCCGCAGTGCGGCCGCGGCGCTGGTCGCGGCCGGTGCGGACGCCGTCAAGGTCGGGGTGGGTCCGGGTTCGATCTGCACCACCCGGGTGGTGGCCGGGGTCGGCGCGCCGCAGATCACCGCGATCCTGGAGGCCACCGCGGCGTGCGCGCCGCACGGTGTGCCGGTGATCGCCGACGGCGGTCTGCAGTACTCCGGCGACATCGCCAAGGCGCTGGCCGCCGGGGCGTCGACGACGATGCTCGGCTCGCTGCTGGCCGGGACCGCGGAGGCCCCCGGGGATCTCATCTTCGTCAACGGCAAGCAGTTCAAGAGCTACCGCGGCATGGGTTCGCTGGGCGCCATGCAGGGCCGGGGCGCCGCTGGATCCACTGGGCGTAGCTACTCCAAGGACCGCTACTTCCAGGACGACGTGCTCTCCGAGGACAAGCTGGTTCCCGAGGGCATCGAGGGCCGGGTGCCGTTCCGTGGGCCGCTGAGCACCGTGATCCATCAGCTGACGGGCGGCCTGCGAGCCGCGATGGGTTACACCGGGTCGCCCACCATCGAGGATCTGCAGCGCGCGCAGTTCGTGCGGATCACCGCCTCCGGGCTCAAGGAGAGCCATCCGCACGACATCACCATGACCGTCGAAGCCCCCAACTACTACGCCCGCTAGAGGCCCAGATGCGCGACATGGTCGAAATCGGCATGGGCCGGACTGCCCGCCGGACGTATGAACTCAGCGACATCAACATCGTGCCCTCGCGGCGCACCCGCTCCTCCAAGGATGTCTCCACTGCCTGGCAGCTCGACGCCTACCGCTTCGAGATCCCGGTCATCGCCCATCCGACGGACGCCCTGGTGTCTCCGGAGTTCGCCATCGAGCTGGGCCGCCTCGGCGGCCTCGGCGTGCTCAACGGCGAGGGGCTGATAGGCAGGCACGCCGACGTCGGGGCCAAGATCGCCGAGGTGATCGAGGCCGCCGAGAAGGAGCCCGAGCCGTCGGCGGCCATTCGGCTGCTGCAGCAGTTGCACGCCGCCCCGCTGGACCCCGACCTGCTCGGGGCGGCCGTCGCCCGGATCCGCGATGCCGGTGTCACCACCGCGGTGCGGGTCAGCCCGCAGAACGCCCAGGCGCTTACCCCGACGCTGGTGGCGGCGGGCATCGACCTGCTGGTCATCCAGGGCACCATCATCTCCGCCGAGCGGGTGGCGACCGATGGTGAGCCGCTCAACCTCAAGACGTTCATCTCCGAACTCGACGTGCCGGTGGTCGCCGGCGGCGTCCTGGACCACCGCACCGCCCTGCACCTGATGCGTACCGGCGCCGCCGGGGTGATCGTCGGCTACGGCTCGACCACCGGGGTGACCACCAGCGACGAGGTGCTGGGAATCAGCGTGCCGATGGCCACCGCCATCGCCGACGCCGCCGCCGCCCGCCGCGAGTACCTCGACGAGACCGGCGGCCGGTACGTGCACGTGCTGGCCGACGGCGACATCCACACCTCGGGCGACCTGGCCAAGGCCATCGCCTGCGGCGCCGACGCGGTGGTGCTCGGCACGCCGCTGGCGGTGTCGTCGGAGGCGCTGGCCGGCGGCTGGTTCTGGCCCGTCGCCGCGGCTCACCCGTCGCTGCCGCGCGGTGCGTTGCTCCAGGTCGCGCTCGGCGAGCGGCCGTCGCTGGACCAGGTGCTCAACGGCCCGTCCGACGATCCGTTCGGCTCGCTCAACCTCGTCGGCGGCCTGCGCCGGTCAATGGCCAAAGCGGGGTACTGCGACCTCAAGGAATTCCAGAAGGTCGGACTCACGGTCGACCGCTGAGCCTGGGCTCGCCGAACATCGATCTGGCGTGACGCTCGCGGCTACGCTGGTCGGATGGAACCGGATTACGACGTACTGATCATCGGTTCGGGGTTCGGCGGCAGCGTCAGCGCACTGCGCCTCACCGAAAAGGGCTACAAGGTCGGCGTTCTGGAGGCCGGCCGGAGATTCGCCGACCACGAGTTCGCCAAGACCTCATGGCGGCTGCGGGAATTCCTGTGGGCACCCCGGCTCGGCTGCTACGGCATCCAGCGCATCCACCTGCTGCGCAACGTGATGATCCTGGCCGGCGCCGGCGTCGGCGGCGGATCACTGAACTACGCCAACACCCTTTATGTGCCGCCGGAACCGTTCTTCAACGACCGGCAGTGGTCGCACATCACCGACTGGCGCGAAGAGTTGATGCCGCACTACGACCAGGCCAAGCGCATGCTCGGCGTCGTCATGAACCCCACCTTCACCGATGCCGACCGCATCATGAAGGAGGTCGCCGACGAGATGGGCGTCGGTGACACGTTCACCCCCACCCCGGTCGGGGTGTTCTTCGGCGCCGACGGGCAGAAGACGCCCGGCAAGACGGTAGCCGACCCCTACTTCGGCGGCGTCGGGCCGGCCCGCACCGGCTGCATCGAATGCGGCGAATGCATGACCGGCTGTCGGCACGGGGCCAAGAACACCCTCGTCAAGAACTACCTCGGACTTGCGGAAAAGGCTGGCGCCCAAGTGATTCCGATGACGACGGTGACCGGCTTCAGCCAGCGCCCGGACGGCACCTGGGAGGTCGAGACCGTGCGCACCGGCCGGTGGGCCCGCAAGAGCCGGCGCACCTTCACCGCGCGCCACCTCATCCTGGCCGCGGGCACCTGGGGCACCCAGAAACTGCTGTTCAAGATGCGCGACTCCGGCACGCTGCCCAGGCTCTCGGACAAGCTCGGTGTGCTCACCCGCACCAACTCGGAGTCCATCGTGGGCGCCGGGCGGATGGAGGCGCGTCCCGACCTCGACCTCACCCACGGGGTGGCCATCACGTCGTCGATTCACCCGACGCCCGACACCCACGTCGAACCGTGCCGCTACGGCAAGGGCTCCAACGCGATGGGGCTGCTGCAGACGCTGATGACCGACGGCCCCGGCCCGGGCGGTTCGGACGTGCCGCGCTGGAAGCAGTTGTTCATCAACGCCGGCCGGGATCCGCGCGGCATGCTGCGCATGCTCAGTCCGCGGCGCTGGAGCGAGCGCACGATGATCTCGCTGGTGATGCAGCACCTGGACAACTCGATCACCACCTACACCAAGAAGGGCGCGCTGGGCGGACGCCGGATGACCAGCAAGCAGGGCCACGGCGAGCCCAACCCGACGTGGATCCCGGTCGGCAACGAAGTCACCCGGCGGATCGCCGAGAAGATCGACGGCGTCGCGGGCGGAACCTGGGGGGAGTTGTTCAACATCCCGCTGACCGCCCACTTCCTCGGCGGCGCGGCGATCGGCGACAGCCCCGAGCACGGTGTCATAGACCCCTACCAACGGGTGTACGGCTATCCGACCCTGCACGTCATGGACGGGGCGGCGATCTCGGCCAACCTCGGGGTCAACCCGTCGCTGTCCATCACCGCGCAGGCCGAGCGCGCCGCATCGCTGTGGCCGAACAAGGGTGAGGACGACGTGCGCCCCGGGCAGGGCCAGCCGTACCAGCGGCTGGCGCCGATCGCGCCGAAGAACCCGATGGTGCCGGTCGACGCTCCGGGCGGTCTGCGGCACCTGCCGATCGAACCGGTCGGCTCCGCCGGCTAATCGGGGTGGGCTGACAACCGCCGGCCGCGCCACTGCGGTTCGCGGCCCGGCGGCTGGGGCGGCTCGGGCAGCAGCGGCGGGCAGGCCTTGATGGCGACGGTCGTCGGTTCGCGCGTGCTCAGCGTCAGATCGTCCCCGGCGTGCCGGATGGTGAGCTCGCCGTCCGGCCCGTCGCGCAACAGGTAGGTCACCTCGGTGTGGTCGACGACGGCCCGCAACCGGAAGTTGCGCCAGCGCAGCCCGAAGGTGAGCCGCGAAATCCCCTCCGGCAGATGCGGATTCAGCGACAGCAGGTGCTCGTCGTCGCGCAGGCCACCGAACCCGCCCACCAGCGCGGTCCACGCCCCGGCCAGCGAGGCCATGTGCAGCCCGTCGCGGGTGTTGGTGTGCAGGTCGCGCAGGTCGACCATCGCGGCCTCCTTCGTGTACGCGTGGGCCAGTTCGAGATGACCCACCTCTGCGCACATCACGGCCTGCGTGCAGGCCGACAGCGACGAGTCGCGCACGGTCCGGCGCTCGTAGTAGTCGACGTTGCGGGCCTTCTGCTGTGCGTTGAATGCGTGGCTCTCCCACTGCATGGCCAGCACCAGATCCGGCTGCTTGACCACCTGCGCGGGGTAGAGGCGCACGTATGGCTCATGCAGCAACAGCGGATAGACGGCGTTGGAATTGAAGTCCCATTCCCGCAGAGTGGTGAACCCCTCGCACTGCGGGTGCACCCCAAGTTCCTTGTCGTACGGAATGTTCGCGCTGTCGGCGGCGTCGCGCCAGGCGGCGGTCTCCTCGGTGGTCACCCCTATCGCGTGTGCGGCTTCGGCGTGCCGGGTGCAGGTGTTCGCCGCGGCGCGCAGGTTGGCTGCGGCCATCAGGTTGGTGAAGACGTTGTCGCGCGCCACCGCGGTGTACTCGTCGGGCCCGGTGACCCCGTCCAGATGCCACACCCCGTGCCGGTCGTGATGGCCCAACGACATCCACAGCCGCGCGGTCTCGACGAGCACCGACAGTCCGCACTCGGCTTCCAGCGAGTTGTCACCGGTCACCGTCCGGTAGCGCTCGAACGCCATCGCGATGTCGGCGTTGACGTGCCAGGCGGCCGTTCCGGCCGGCCAGTACGCCGAGCATTCCTCGCCATGGATGGTGCGCCACGGAAACGCCGCGCCGGCCAGATCGAGTTGCTCGGCCCGCTTGCGGGCCAGATCCAGGATCGAGGCACGCCAGCGCAGGGCGTCGGCGGCGGCGCCGGGCATGGTGTAGGTGAGCACCGGAAGCACGAAACCCTCGGTGTCCCAGAAGGCGTGGCCGTCATAACCGGGCCCGGTCAGGCCCTTCCCGGCGATGGCCCGCCGCTCCGCGCGGGCGCTGGCCTGCAAAACGTGGAACAGCCCGAACCGCACCGCCTGCTGGCTGTCGGGATCACCCTCCACCTCGACGTCGGCGCAGTCCCAGAACTCGTCGAGGTAGTCGCGCTGGGCACCGAGCAGGCCCTCCCAGCCGGTGTAGCGGGCGCCGGCCAACGCCCCCGCGACCTGGTCCTGCAGGGCTGGGCGCGACCGCAGGCTGGACCAACCGTAGGCGAGGTACTTGACGATGCGCAGCCGCTGGCCGGGGCGCAGGCCGCACAGCACCGTGGTGCGGGCCAGGTTCTCCCGGGCGATGGTGTCCACCTCGACGCGGCCGGGCACCTCCACGAGATGGTCCATCGCCGCGGCCACCGACAGCTTGCTGACCTTGGTCCGGTGCAACAGCAGCGCACCCTCCTCGGTGACCTCGTGGTGCAGCGGCTCGAGCGGCTTCCTCAGCACCGCCGATACCCGCGGGTCCCGGGAGTCGGCCGGTAGGTCTTCGTTGGCCACCAACTCGGATTGCACTGTGATGAGCGCGAATTCGTCGACCGCCTCCACGGTGTACTCGATGGCCGCCACGCTGCGCTGGGTCAGCGACACCAACCGCGTCGAGGTCACCACCACCTGCTTGCCCGCCGGGGAGCGCCACCTCGCCCGCCGGTTCAGCGTTCCGGCGCGCAGGTCGAGGACCCGTTCGTGCTCGAGCAGGTCGCCGTAGCGCACGTCGAAGGGCTCGTCGTCGACGAGCAGCCGGATCACCTTGCCGTTGGTGATGTTGACGATCGTCTGACCGTCCTCCGGGTAGCCGAAGCCCGCCTCGGCGTACGGCAGCGGCCGCACCTCGTAGAACGAGTTCAGATAGGTGCCGGGTATCCCGTGCGGTTCGCCTTCGTCCAGATTGCCGCGCAGACCGATGTGGCCGTTGGACAGGGCGAACAGCGATTCGGTCTGCGCGAGCCGGCTCAGCTCGAGATCGGTCTCGCGGACCTGCCAGGGCTCGACCGGAAAGCCGTCGCCGCTGATCACCCGGACTCCAGCAGTTCGGCCAGGTCGGTGACGACGATGTCGGCGCCGTTGTGCCGCAACGCTTCTGCGCATCCGACCCGGTCCACGCCGACGACCAAGCCGAACCGCCCGTTGCGGCCGGCCTGCACACCGGCCAGGGCGTCCTCGAACACCGCCGCCCGCGCGGGCGGCACACCGAGCAGTTCGGCGCCGCGCAGAAAGGAGTCCGGTGCGGGCTTGCCCGCGATCCGCTCGTCGCGCAAAGTGACGCCGTCGACCCGATGCTGTACGAACCGGTCCAGGCCGGTGATCTCGAGCACCTGACGGGTGTTCGCGCTCGACGACACCACCGCGGCGGGCAGACCCGCCCCGTGCACCGCCTGAAGGTAGCGCCGGGAGCCCTCGAACACCTCGACGCCGTCGTCGTGCAGGATTTTCTGGAACAGCTCGTTCTTGCGGTTCCCCAGCCCGTTGACGGTCTCGGTGTCGGGGGAGTCGGCAGGGGTGCCGTCGGGAAGTTCGATGCCGCGGCTGGCCAGGAACGACCGCACCCCGTCCGCGCGCTTCTTGCCGTCGACGTACTTCTGGTAGTCGGCCGCGGCGTCGAACGGAACGAACGCCGTCCCGGTGGTCCCGGCCCGATCCCGGAGGTAGGCGTCGAACATCGCCTTCCACGCCCTGGTGTGCACGCTGGCCGTGTCGGTCAGCACGCCGTCGAGGTCGAACAGGCAGGCGTGCACCGCGTCGGGCAGACCCAGCACGCCGACCTCCTCGAGGTTGAAGCAAATCTGGAGGAGGTCATTCCCGTTCTCGGCGCAGAACATGCGTCGCGATCCGGCGTGGGTCGGCCCCCACTAGACTGAGTCGGTGACATCGGAATCTCCTCGTCCTGTTCTGGTGGTCGACTTCGGCGCCCAGTACGCGCAGCTGATCGCCCGCCGGGTCCGCGAGGCCCGGGTGTTCTCCGAGGTCGTTCCGCACACCGCGACCGTCGAGGAGATCAAGGCCAAGGACCCGCAGGCCATCGTGCTGTCCGGCGGGCCGGCCAGCGTGTACGCCGAGGGTGCCCCCCAGCTGGACCCGGCCCTGTTCGACCTGGGCGTGCCGGTGTTCGGCATCTGCTACGGCTTCCAGGCCATGGCCCAGGTGCTCGGCGGCACCGTTGCGCGCACCGGAACCAGCGAGTACGGCCGCACCGAGTTGGATGTCGTTGGCGGCGAACTGCATTCGGGTCTGCCCGGAAAGCAGCCGGTGTGGATGAGCCACGGTGACGCGGTGACCTCCGCCCCGGCCGGTTTCGACGTGGTGGCCACCAGTGCCGGCGCGCCGGTCGCCGCGTTCGAGGACCGGGCTCGCAAGCTGGCGGGGGTGCAGTACCACCCGGAGGTGATGCACAGCCCGCACGGACAGCAGGTGCTCAGCCGGTTCCTGC
>JAGQTW010000091.1 GCA_020438785.1 Mycobacterium sp.
TCGACATCGTCGTCGCCTGCCCCGGGCGCCTCGAGGACCTGATGCGCCAGAGGCTGATCAGCCTGGACGCCGTCGAGATCACCGTCATCGACGAGGCCGACCACATGGCCGATCTCGGCTTCCTGCCCGGCGTCACCCGTATCCTGGCCGCCACCCCGAGCGGCGGGCAGCGGATGCTGTTCTCGGCCACGCTGGACAACGGCGTCGACAAGCTCGTCAAGCGCTTCCTGGCCAACGAGGTGTCGCACTCCGTCGACAGCCAGAACTCCCCCGTCGCGGCGATGACGCACCACGTGTTCCACGTGTCCGGCGTCGAGGCCAAGAAGGAACTGGTGCACCGGCTCGCATCGGGCACCGGGCGCCGAATTCTGTTCATGCGCACCAAGCATCAGGCCCGCAAGCTCGCCAAGCAGCTCACCGAGGCGGGTATCCCGTCAGTTGACCTGCACGGCAACCTTTCTCAGCCGGCGCGCGACCGCAACCTGGCAGCGTTCACCGAGGGCAAGGCCCGGGTGCTGGTGGCCACCGACATCGCCGCGCGCGGTGTGCACGTCGACGACGTCGAACTGGTGGTGCACATCGATCCGCCGGCCGAGCACAAGGCGTACCTGCATCGTTCCGGGCGCACCGCCCGCGCCGGTGCCACCGGTGACGTCGTCACCGTGGTGCTGCCCGAGCAGCGCCGCGACACCCAGGCGCTGTTGCGCAAGGCCGGAATCACCGTGACCGCCCAACAGGTCGGTGCGGATTCGGCTGAGGTGCAGGCGCTCGTCGGCGAGGTCGCGCCGTACCAGGCGCCGGTGGCCCCGCAGGTGCAGAAGCAACCGCAACGCTCGGCCAAGCCCGGCCGGCGTCGTCGTCGCGGCACCGGTTCGGCGAATAGTAATGTCGCGCGCGTAAATTCGGCGCACTCCCCCAGCGTCAATTCCGCGGCGCCCCGCGCGACGGGTCGTCGCAGGTCAACCCGCCCGCAGCGCAGCGCGCACTGATCGCAATCGCTGGCTATCGCAAAGACAATGCGCGTGCTACGGTGAGCGCAGGATGCGATTGATGCATCCATTCAGAAAATGAAAGAAGAAAAAGTAAATGGCACAGGGAACTGTGAAATGGTTCAACGCCGAAAAGGGCTTTGGTTTCATCGCCCCGGACGGTGACGCGCAGGACGTGTTCGTCCACTACTCGGAGATCCAGGGCAGCGGCTTCCGGTCGCTCGAGGAAAACCAGCGCGTGGAGTTCGAGATCGGTCAGGGCGCCAAGGGCCCCCAGGCGATGCGAGTCACCGCGGTCTAATCGACCCCAATCTGCCAAGAGCTGGTGCGGCTTATGCCGTACCAGCTCTTGTGTTTTCGGGCGTCGTCGGGCCGTCGGCCTCGCGTGCGGCCCACGCCGCGCTTTCCACCTCGGCCGAACGAACCACCCGGTCGGCGGTCTGAAACTCCGAACTGTCCTGGTCCGCAACGGGAATCGGCATGCCGCAGGCGCGGCGCAACACCATCCGGGCCAGCGGGGCCGCGGTGGTGTGCGGGATGACGAGCAATCGGGCGCGGGCAATCTTGCCCACAACCACCATCAGCCGTTGCCCGCGGTCGCTCCAACCCATCTTCGCCATGTGGCCGGCCGACATCGTGTTGAGCACCGGGGCGCCCGCGGTGGCCGACCAGTTGATGTTGATGTCGACGACCTCGCCGAGCGCGGGGTGCAGCGACTCGATCAGCTCGGGCAGTTCCCGGGCGACCGAGCCGGTGTGCGGCCACCAGGCCCCGTCGATATCGGAGCCCAGCGCGGGGCACAGCGTGAGCCGGACCGGGCTGGCGGTGCGCCGCCCGCCACGCAGCCCGTTCATTTCGAGGTGCCGTGCGGGTGGTGGTCGTCGCGGTCGGAGAACACCGGGTGCTGGACGGGCTCGTCGGACTTCGCAACGGAGGGGTACTCGACCGCTTCGGGGCGCTGGGAGAACAGGTCGGAGTGTTCCACGCGGAGCTCCTTAGGCATTGCAGGGTCGACCGGAACGGGCGCGGGTCGAGTCGGAGGCTGATCGAGAGAAAGAATGCCGCGGCGACAACCCGTCCCCGCGTACGCGATCTACCTGCATGAAGGCTACACCCGCCGGGGTCGGGCCCCGCGTGCGGCCCGGCATGTGATCATTGACGCCGTGAGCACGTGGGACGACACCTCGGAATCGGTGGACTACAGCGTCGAGGACGACAACCAACTCCAGCCGGAGGACACCCTGATCGACCGGGGTGTCGACGACATCCTCGACGAGGGCATCTCGCCGCCGGAGCGGCCGTACGCCAAGACCGTCCTGGACCATCCCGGCCGGGAGACCCTCGATGAACTGCTGGCCGAGGAGGAGCCCGACCCGGTGTCGCGGCTGAACAACGTGCTCGACGAGTTGGAGCAGCAGCGCTCCGACGACGCCGAGCGCGAGGCCGAGTTCCCCGAGCACGACGAGGTCGGCCGCGCCCGCTCCGGGCGGTTGGTGGCCCCGGACGCCGGCTTCGGCCCGGACCACGAGTCTGAGATGTGGGCCAGCGACGTCGGCATCGACGGCGGCGCGGCATCGGCCGAGGAGGCCGCGATGCACATCATCGAGGACGACGAGGACTAGATCGACGCGAGAGCTGTTGAGGCGCAGTTTCTCCGGCCGGGTGGCTCATGACGCAGGCTCTCTGTTGAGCAACTCGTAGGTGGCGCCGAGCGCACGATAGGTCGGTTCGGCCCGTCGGTCGCACGTGATCAGCGGCAGTTCGTGTTCGCGGGCGGCCGCCGCGACGAGGCCGTCATATACCGCGCAGCCGGTGAGCCCCGCCGCCACGAACTCCCTCAACAACTCACCGGTATCGGTGGCCGAGAGGAACCGGGACGCCGGAAAATTCGTCATTTCGAGACGCAGCGCAGCGGCCGGGCTGAGGCGCTGCGGAGCCGGCAAGCGGGTGAGCACAGACAGCAGCTCGACTGCGGCGTGCCCGGCCATTCCGCGGCGGCAGGGCAGCAGTCTGTCCCGGGCTGCTCGATGGAATGGGTTCTCCCACTGCACCAACGCCAACGCCGCGCTGGTGTCGACAAGAACGTGCTCAACGTTGGTCGGCAAGCCGCAACTCCCTGACCGCGTCATCGTCGAGTTCCGGCCCACCGCCCGGAAGCATTAACAGCCCATCGGCTTCGACGAGTTCGTCAGCGGCCACGCTTTCGATCCGAATGGCGGCCCCGTCGAGGGAGATCTCGACCTCGCCGGCCGCGATGCCGGCCCGATCACGCAGTGACTTCGGTATTACCAGACGTCCAGCCTTATCAATGGTGGTTCGCATACCGTCAAAGTTACCATTCTGATGGTATCTCTGCGGCACTCCGGTCGGCGAGGTTGAGTGCCCGCCCGCTGTTACATGTAACATCGGATTGATGACTGATCCTGACGTCGGCAAGCGGGTCGCCGACCACCGCGCCCGCCTGCGCGAACAGGGACTTCGCCCGCTTCAGATCTGGGTCCCCGACACCCGGGCCGCCGAGTTCGCGGCCGAGGCCCATCGTCAGTCACGCCTCGCCGCCACCAGCAGTACCGCCGAGGACGATCAAGCCTTCGTCGATGCGATCTCGGCCCTGAACGGCGAAGATTTCGACGCCCAATGAGGCGCGGTGAGCTCTGGACCGCCGCGGCGGGGCAGGGCTATGCGGGTAAGCCTCGGCCTGTCCTCATCGTCCAGGACGACCGCTTCGACGCCACCGACTCCGTCACGGTCTGCCCCCTGACCACTACCACGGTCGACATACCGCTGCTGCGAATCCCCTTGCAGCCGAACAATACCAATGGCCTGACCACCCCCAGCAGCATCATGATCGACAAGATCGGCACCGTCCGTCGGTCCCGGCTTGGCCAACGCATCGGCAAGGTCTCGACCACCGAGATGCTTCAACTCGAGCGCGGAATATTGGTATTCCTCGGCATGACCGGCTGAGCCCGGACCTGCACCTATTTGCTCGGCACCCAGTTGCCGTGGAAACCGGCTGGCACCCGGTGCGGCAGCTTGACGGTGGCGACGTCCTCCAGCGTCTGCCCGTCGATGATCGCCAGCTCGCTGCGGTCGGTCGCGGCGTCGTAGACGTAGCCCATCAGCACCCCGTCATCCTCGGCGGCATCGGCCGAGCGCGGGTGAAAGACGAACTCGCCCAATTGCTTTCCGGCCCCGAAGGAGCGGGTGGCCGACCCGTTGCCGACGAAGTCGTGCTTGTGCAGCCGGTCGGTGCCGTTGTTCTCGTCGCCGAACGCCGGTGCGTAGCCGTAGCGGTGCCGCTTGCCGACGAGTCGCTCGTCGACGCGGGGGAACTCCTGGCCGCGGTCGTCGATGCGGGATTCGCGGACCTTGCCGTCGGCGAGGTCGACCACCCAGCGGTCCAGCGTGGGCGGGCCCTCGTCGGGGCCGAGCAGTTCGGTGTCGAACATCTTCGGGTGCCGCGCCACGTCGAGCACGATGGTGTCGCCGTCGTCGTAGGCGTTCATCGGGTGGAAGACGTAGCAGGGCTCGACGTCGAACCAGCGGACGTCGGCGTCCCCGCCGTCGCGCGGCATGACGCCGACGCGGGCCGGGTAGCGCGGGTTCCACCGGTACGGGAAGCGCCGTTCGGTGCTGTCGGGCTTGGACTGCCGCGCCATGATCGGGTCCGGAATGCGGACGCGGCCGATCAACGCGGACATCATCAGCCGGGCCGGCACCCGCAGCGGCTTCGGGGCGGTGATCTCCGCCGCCATCACGGGATCGAAGGCGACCGGCAGGTCGTAGAACACGACATGCTTCTCGGTCAGGGAGAAGTCGTGCATCATCGGGCTGCCGTGCACGGTGATGTCGACGGTGCGCTTGGCCCGGCCGTCCACCCCGATCACCGAGTACTGCACGGTGTTCCCGCGTTCCATGCCGTACGTAACGGCATGCAGCTCACCGCTTTCCGGGTCCCGCTTGGGGTGGGCGCTGTAACCGCCGGGCAGGGTCCCGCAGAAGTCCCACACCCCGACGGTGTCCAGCTCGTCGGTGAGCTCGTACTGGGCGATGCCGCCCTCGACCAGGGCCAGGGTGCGGCCGGCGTGGCCGATCACATTGGTGTTGGCGCCCAGTGTCGACAGCTTGAACTGGCCCTTAGGCTCCGGCTCCCCCAGCGCCCGGCAGGCCTGTGGGCCGCGGACGTAGCGGTTGCGGTACCACTCGGCCTTTCCGTCGCGCAGCCGCAGGCCGTGCACCATGCCGTCGCCGGCGAACCAGTGGTAGCGCTCGGGGTCGATCGGGCCGATCGGGTTGGGCCCGTTGCGCAGGTAGCGGCCGTCCAGGTAGTCCGGGATCGCGCCGACGACGTCGAGATCGGTGAGGGTGTATTCCCTGGCCAGCGGGGCGAAGGCGCCCTCGAGGTAGCGGTTCGTCATCGGCCGATCCCTTCGATAACAGTGTTATTGGAGATCTGTATAACACCGTTATGGCAGGATGGCAAGGGTGAGCACGCCACGGAACGAACTGGTCGACGCGGCCGTCGACTTGTTGACGCGCGAGGGCGCCAAGGCGCTAAGCGTGCGCAAACTCGCGGCGGCGGTCGGCACCTCGACCATGGCGGTCTACACCCACTTCGGCAACATGGCCGGGCTGCTCGAGGCGATGACCGACGAGGCGACCAGCCGCCTCACCGAGGCTGTGACCCACGTTCCGCATACCGACGATCCGGTGGCCGAGTTCTTCGTGGTCGGCCTGGCCTACTACCGGTTCGCGATGACGAATCCGCAACGCTACGAACTGATCATGGGCACCACCTCGACCCCGCAGCCGCTCCTCGACATCCGCACCGACGTCACGGTCACCGGGCGTCCCACCGACCGCGCCGACCGGTCGGCGTCCTACGAGGTCCTGCACGCCGTGGTACAGCGGATGCTCGCGGCCGGCCGCATTCGCGACGACGGCAGCCTGGCCATGACCGCGCGGCTGTGGACCATCTGCCACGGCGCGGTCAGCCTGGAGTTGGCAGGGTACTTCGGCCACGAGGGCCACGGCCTCACCGCGGTGCTCGGACCGCTGGCCGTCGACGCGATCGTCGGGATGGGCGACGAACGAGAGAAGACCATGCGGTCGCTGGCCACCGCGATGGAACTGATGGGGGCGCAACTGGATTCGTGAGCCGATCCGCTCAGATCCGGGCGGCCAACGCGTCGACCGGCCGCCCGTGCCCACGGAGGGTCAGCGCTCGCGGGACAGCATCACTCATCAGATCGTCGGCCACACCGGAGGTGACGATCAGTTCGCCGCCGGCAGCGTGTTGTTGCATGCGCGCGGCCACGTTGACGGGATCGCCGAGCGCGGTGAAGTCGACCACCGCAGCACCGACGTTGCCCACGTAGGCCTCTCCCGCGTTGACCGCCACCCCCACCGAAAGCCACGGTCCGGCGGTGCTGCCGCAGCCCACCGCCTCGAGCAACTCGCGACCGGCCAGCACGGCCCGGCGGCGGTAGTCCGGGCCGCTGACACCGCGGACGAAGAATGCCATCACCTCGTCGCCGATGAGCTTGTCGATCACCGCGTCGTGGCGCAGCAGCACCCGCGTCGCGGTCGCGTAGAAGCGGTTGAGCAGCGCGGCGAAATCGACCGCCGAGGCGTGCTCGCCGAGTGCGGTGGAGCCGCGGACGTCGGCGAACAGCACCGCGATGTCGACCTGCGCGCCCCCGGGCGGCAGGGCGTCACAACAACGGCTGCACAGGGTCGGGTTCTTGCGGGACGGGCTGAACCCGGCGACGCTCAGCAGACGACCCGCCGGGCCACCGAACGGGTTGTTGCACACCTTGCATCGCGGGGCAGAGGGCAGGTAGCGAAACAGCCGGCGCGCCCGGACCAGTGATGCGTGACCGTCGGTCAGCACCTTCTGCCAGGTACGGTCCGCATCGATGTCGGCGCGCTGCGGCGCCGTGACGTCAACCATGCCGTCGATGGTCGGCCCCAAAGCCACGGCGCCGCATGGGGCATCGGCCTCATCTGACTCCGGCCGCTACGACCCGCGGGTGAGCTGGTCAGTGCATCGCAGCCGGCGGACCGCGTCCCTCATC
>JAGQTW010000514.1 GCA_020438785.1 Mycobacterium sp.
GCGGCGTACGGGATCTCGACCGTGCGCACCCGATAGCGCACACCGTCGACGTCGGTGGTGGCGTAGTCGGCGCCCAGCTTGGGCAGCACGACGGGGGAGTTCGACCGCACCTGGTCACCCCGGCGGACCGTGATCACCACGTTCTGGTCGTTGGGCGACGGCGGAATCTGGTCCAGCCCGCGCGGCACGAACGGAACCGCGAACCCCGCCGCCTCGTCGAGCCTGCGGTCCAGCCGCTCGAGGCGATCGTTGGTGATGCCGATCCAGACGATGGTGCCGACGATGGTCACCACGATCGCGGCGCCGATGGCCGTCGCGAACGCCACCCGGGTCCGCAGCGACGGTGTGCGGCGGAAGATCCGCGACAGCGTCATCTCATTGCGTGCGCAACACGAAGCCCACACCCCGCACCGTGTGCAGCAGGCGCGGCGCGCCGCCGGCCTCCAGCTTCCGGCGCAGATAGCCGATGAACACATCGACGACGTTGGTGTCGGCGGCGAAGTCGTAGCCCCACACCAGTTCCAGCAGCTGGGCGCGGCTGAGCACGGCGGTCTTGTGCTCGGCCAGCACCGCCAGCAGGTCGAACTCGCGTTTGGTCAGGTCGACGTCGACGCCGTTGACCCGGGCGCGCCGGCCCGGGATGTCGACCTCGAGCGGCCCGACCTGGATGGTTTCCGAGGAGAACGTGGCGGTCGCGCCGCGCCTGCGCAGCAGGGCCTTCACCCGCGCCACCAGCTCGGCCAGGTTGAAGGGTTTCACCAGGTAGTCGTCGGCGCCGGCCTCCAGGCCCGCCACCCGGTCGTCGACCGAACTGCGGGCCGACAACACGCACACCGGCACGTCGTTGTCCATCGCGCGCAGTGCGGTCACGACGCTGACACCGTCGAGCACCGGCATGTTGATGTCGAGGACGATGGCGTCGGGGCGGGTCTCGGTGGCGCTGCGCAGGGCCTCGGCGCCGTCGACTGCGGTGGACACCTCGAACCCGGAGAGCCGCAGCCCCCGCTCCAGGGACGCCAGGACGTCGGGGTCGTCGTCGACCACGAGCACCCGCGGGGAGGCCGAAGTACTGTCCATGCGCCTATCTTGCCCGATCGCCAGCCGCACGAGTGGGAGGCGGGGGGAACGATTTGACCTCACGCTTTGTTGAGGTTCTACCGTGGGTGCCGTCGCGGCGCAGCGGCCCGGTGTCGGGGTTGCGTGACATGATCGAGGCCGGGGGTCGGCCGCCGTGACAAGTCGCACGTGAGGTGTAGCTGACAGGGAGACGATCCGTCGTGGCGGAGTTGACAACGGAACCGGGGGCGCCGGCCGGGCTGCGATCGCGGCCCGCCATCGCCCCGGCTCCCGCGCGCCCGCGGGCCGTGTCGGATCTGCTGCGGTTGCTGCCGTATCTGTTGCCGTACCGCGCGCGTTGGGTCGCCATGCTCGTCGTCGCGATGACCAGCCTGGTCGCCACCGTGGCCATCCCGCTGATGACCAGGGCGGTGATCGACGGACCGGTCCGGCACCGCGACCAGCACGGGCTGTGGCTGGTCGGCGCGGCCGCGATGGCCGTGGGTATCACCGAGGCGGTGCTGTGGTTCATCCGGCGCTGGCTGGTGGCGCGCGCGACCATGGGCGTGGAGGCCGACGTGCGCAAGGATCTCTACGCGCGCCTGCAGATCCTGCCGATGTCGTTTCACGGGCGCTGGCAGTCGGGTCAGCTGCTGTCCCGAATCATGAACGATCTCAGCACCATTCGGCGGTTCCTGTCCTTCGGATTGGTGTTCCTGCTGCTGAACGTCCTGCAGATCACCGCCGTCACCGCCATCCTGCTGGCGATGTACTGGCCGCTCGGCGTGGTGGTGCTGGCCTCGATCGTGCCGGTCACCCTGATCGTGCTGCACTTCGAGCGCGAGTTCACCCGGCTGTCGCGCCAGGCTCAGGATCAGGCCGGGCACGTCGCCACCCATGTCGAGGAGTCCGCTCTGGGCCTGCGCGCGATCAAGTCGTTCGGCCGGGAGGACCTGATCTTTCAGCGGTTCGACGAGCAGGCCGGCATGCTGTACGCCACCCAGGTCCGCAAGGTCGTGGTGTCGGCGAAGTTCTGGACACTGCTGGAGATCATCCCCAACGTCACGCTGATCATCGTGCTCGGTTTCGGCGCGTACGCCGCCGGGCACGGACTGATCACGCTCGGCACCCTGGTCGCGTTCATCACGATGATGCTCTCGCTGGTGTGGCCGATCGCCTCGTTGGGTTTCCTTCTGTCGATGACCCAGGAATCGATGACCGCCGCGAACCGCATCGCCGAGATCTTCGACGCGCCACGCGAGATCACGGACGGCACCCGCACCGTCGTCCCGCGCGGTGGCCGGCTGGAGTTGGTCGACATCGGCTTCCGCTTCCCCGAGGGGGACGGTTGGGCGCTGCGTCACGTCAACCTCACCGTCGAACCCGGCGAGACACTGGCCCTGGTGGGTGCCACCGGATCGGGAAAGTCGGTGCTCGCCGCGCTGCTACCCCGGCTCTACGACGTCACCGAGGGCCGAATCCTGATCGACGGCAACGACATCCGTGATCTGAGCCTGCCCACCCTGCGCCGGCTGGTGGCCACCGCGTTCGAGGATCCGACGCTGTTCTCCATGTCGGTGGCCGAGAACCTCCGGCTCGGCCGCCCGGACGCGACGGATGACGAACTGTTCCAGGCCATCGAGATCGCCGCGGCGGGATTCGTCTACGACCTGCCCTTCGGCCTGCAGACCCGCATCGGCGAGCAGGGCATGAGCCTGTCCGGCGGCCAGCGCCAACGGCTCTCGCTGGCACGGGCGATCCTGGCCGCGCCGAGGATCCTGGTACTCGACGACACCCTCTCGGCCCTGGACGTGCACACCGAGGCCGCGGTCACCGACGCGCTGGGCCGGGTGCTGGAGGCGGTCACCGGCGTGGTCGTCGCGCACCGGGCCTCGACGGTGCTGCTGGCCGACAAGGTCGCACTGCTCGACACCGTCGACGGCGCGGGCACCGTCACCCACGTCGGCACGCACGCCGAACTGCTGGCGACGGTACCCCGCTACCGCTATCTGCTGGCCGCCGACGACGAACTCGACGACGGCTGCCCGCCGCGGCCGGACTGGGAGGACGACGACGACCGTGAGCGCCTGGACCGCGTCTACAAGGAGGCCTGCGGGCAGCGGGCCGCGAGCGCCAGGCCGGCCGATTACGCCGCATCGGAGGGCCGCAACCGATGACGGCCACCGAATGGCGGGGACGCCTCGACGAGGTCGACGACGATCTGCCGATCGACGAGGCGGTGCCGCGACGTCGGGAGGCGCGTGCGTTGCTGGGTTCGCTGCTCCGGCCGTACCGGCTGACGGTGGGGTTGCTGGCGGTCGTGGTGATCGCGGAAAACGCTGCGCGGCTTTCGGTTCCGCTGCTGGTGCAGCGCGGTATCGATCACGGTGTGCCGCCGCTGCTGGCCGGCGGCTCGGCGCGCGAGTTGATCGTCATCGTGGCGATGCTGGCCGGGGTGGCCGCGGTGCAGGCCGGCACCCGGCTGTTCTTCCTCAACCGGTCGGGGCGCGTCGGCCAGCGGGTGCTGCTGGAGTTGCGCCGCCGGGTGTTCCGGCATTTCCAGCGGCTCGACGTCGCCTTCCACGACCGGTACACCTCGGGCCGGGTGGTCAGCCGTTCCACCAACGACGTCGAAGCCATCCAGGACATGCTCGAGACCGGATTCGACAGCCTGATCACCGCGGTGCTCACGTTGTTCGGCACCGCGATCCTGTTGGTGGCACTCGACGTCCGGCTCGGACTGATGTGCCTGGCGGCGTTTCCCGCGCTGGTGGCGCTGGTGTGGTGGTTCCGCAACGAGTCGGCGAAGACCTATCGCAAGGTGCGCGAGAGCGCGGCGTTGGTGATCGTGCAGTTCGTCGAGACGATGACGGGTATCAAGGCGGTGCAGGCCTACCGCCGCGAACCGCGCAACCAGGAGATCTTCGAAGGCATCGCCGACGACTACCGGGAGATCAACGAGCGGACCTTCCGGCTGCTGGCCATCTTCATGCCCGGGGTCAAGCTGGTCGGCAACCTGACCACCGGCGTGGTGCTGCTCTACGGCGGCTACCGGGTTCTGCACGGGGACATGACGATCGGCACCCTGACCGCCTTTCTGCTCTACCTGCGGATGTTCTTCGAACCGATGCAGGAGATCTCGCAGTTCTTCAACACCTTCCAGTCCGCCTCGTCGGCGCTGGAGAAACTCGCCGGGGTGCTGGCCGAGAAGCCGGGCATCGCCGACCCAGCCCACCCGGTTCGGTTGGGAGAGGTGCGGGGCGAGATCGCCTTCCACGATGTGCGATTCAGCTACGTGCCGGATCGCCCGGTGCTGCCCGGGCTGTCACTGACCGTTCCGCCCGGGCACACCGTCGCCCTGGTCGGCACCACCGGCGCGGGCAAGACCACCATCGCCAAACTGATCGCCCGCTTCTACGACCCGGACTCCGGATCGGTAACCCTCGACGGCATCGACCTGCGCTCACTCACGCAGAGCGGGCTGCGCCGGCACGTCGTGATGGTGACCCAGGAGAACTTCCTGTTCTCCGGCACCGTCGCGGACAACATCCGGTTCGGCAGGCCGACGGCCTCCGACGCCGAGGTGCGGGCGGCCGCGGCCGCGGTGGGCGCCGACGAGTTCATCGCGACGCTGCCGGACGGTTACGACACCGATGTGGCCAAGCGTGGTGGCCGGTTGTCCGCCGGGCAGCGCCAGCTGGTCGCGTTCGCCCGGGC
>JAGQTW010000515.1 GCA_020438785.1 Mycobacterium sp.
CCGGGGCGCAGCGCGATCGGCTTCGTACCGTCCTATTCGATGCACCCGATCATCTCCGACGGCACACAGACCGAATGGATCGAGGCCGCGCGGGCAGCGGATTTCAGCCTCGATGTGGAAGCCGCGGCCGCCGCGGTCGAGGAGCGCAACCCCGACGTGGTGTTCGTCGCCAGCCCGAACAACCCGTCCGGGCAGAGCATTTCGCTGGATGATCTGCGGCGATTGTTGCGGGCGATGCGCCGGGGCGTCCTGATCGTGGACGAGGCGTACGGGGAGTTCTCGTCGGAGCCGAGCGCGATCGCGTTGATCGAGGAGTTCCCGACCCGGTTGATCGTCACCCGCACCATGAGCAAGGCCTTCGCCTTCGCCGGCGGCCGGTTGGGCTATCTGGTGGCAGCGCCGGCCATCATCGACGCCGTGCTGTTGGTGCGGCTGCCCTACCACCTGTCGGTGCTGACCCAGGTGGCCGCGCGGGCGGCGCTTCGGCACGCCGACGACACCCTGGGCAGCGTCGCCGATCTGGTCGCCGAGCGGGAACGGGTCAGCCCCGCGCTGACCGGTCTGGGTTTCCGGGTCATTCCGAGCGACGCCAACTTCCTGCTGTTCGGTGAGTTCGCCGACGCCGCGGACGCCTGGCAGCGCTACCTCGGTGACGGCATCCTCATCCGTGACGTCGGCATCCCCGGATTCCTGCGCACCACAATAGGTTTGGCCGACGAGAACGACGCATTCCTGACCGCCAGCGCACAGCTGGCGGGTACCGCGCTGGCTCAGCCGCTAGGAGCACAATGACCGCATCGTCACCACGCCGTGCGCGGGTGGAACGCAAGACCAAGGAGTCCGACATCGTCGTCGAGCTCGACCTCGACGGCACCGGACAGGTCAGCGTCGACACGGGCGTCGCGTTCTTCGACCACATGCTGACCGCCTTGGGCACCCATGCCAGCTTCGACCTGACCGTCACCGCCCGCGGTGACGTCGACATCGAGGGCCACCACACCATCGAGGACACCGCCATCGTGCTGGGCACCGCGCTCGGCCAGGCGCTGGGCGACAAGAAGGGCATCCGGCGCTTCGGTGATGCCTTCATCCCGATGGACGAGACGCTGGCGCACGCGGCGGTCGACCTGTCCGGGCGGCCGTACTTCGTCCACGTCGGTGAACCGGAGTTCATGGTGAAGTTCACCATCGCCGGCTCGGCGGTGCCCTACCACACCGTGATCAACCGGCATGTGCTCGAGTCGCTGGCCGTCAACGCCCGGATCGCCCTGCACGTGCGCACCATCTACGGACGCGACCCGCACCACATCACTGAGGCGCAGTACAAGGCGGTGGCCCGTGCGCTGCGCGAGGCGGTCGAGCCGGATCCCCGGATCACGGGTGTGCCGTCCACCAAAGGGGCCCTGTGACAGCACCTTCCGGGAGCAAGCGGGTCGTCGTCCTCGATTACGGTTCCGGTAACCTGCGTTCGGCTCAGCGGGCGTTGGAACGCGTGGGCGCCGACGTCGAGGTGACCGCCGACGCGCAGCGGGCACGCAACGCCGACGGTCTGGTGGTGCCGGGTGTCGGCGCGTTCGAGGCGTGTATGGCAGGCCTGCGTGGCATCGGCGGCGATCAGATCATCGCCGAGCGGGTGACGGCCGGCCGGCCGGTGCTCGGGGTGTGCGTCGGCATGCAGATCCTGTTCGCCCGCGGCGTGGAGTTCGGGGTGCAGAGCGAGGGCTGCGGTCAGTGGCCCGGTTCGGTCACCCGACTCGATGCGCCGGTGATCCCGCACATGGGCTGGAATGTCGTCGAGGCCGCCCCGGGGAGCCTGCTGTTCAAGGGGCTCGATCCGGACACCCGGTTCTATTTCGTGCACTCCTACGCCGCGCAGAGCTGGGAGGGTGCGCCGGACGC
>JAGQTW010000092.1 GCA_020438785.1 Mycobacterium sp.
ACTGCTACTTCGGCTACAACGCCAGCGGTGGTCCGGTGGGCGTCGGCGAGGCGGTCGGCGTCTCGATGCGCGCCTCGCTGGTCGCGGTCGCGATGTTGGTCCTGCTGGCCTCGTTGGCGCTGTACGGCACCGACCCGAACTTCAACCTGACGGTTTAGCCGTGGCGGCGAAGATGAACGACCTTCGGCAACCCCCGATCAAGCTGGCGGGGATCGTCCTGCTGGTGATCGCCGCCCTGATTTTCACCCTCATCTATCTGCAGTTCCGCGGCACCCTGACCCCCAAGACCAAGCTGACGATGATCTCCAGCCGGGCCGGCCTGGTCATGGACCCGGGCGCGAAGGTGACCTACAACGGGGTCGAGATCGGACGTGTCGCCGATGTCGTGTCGATCAGCCGAGACGGCAAGCAGATGGCGCAGCTCAACCTCGAGGTCAAACCCCGCTACGTCCCGCTGATCCCGTCCAACGTGGATGCCAGCATCAAGGCGAGCACCGTCTTCGGCAACAAGTACGTCTCGTTCACCAGCCCGAAGAACCCGACCAAGGCCCGCATCTCGCCGTCGGATGTCATCGACGCCTCCGGCGTGACGACCGAGTTCAACACCTTGTTCGAGACGTTGACGAACATCTCGGAGAAGGTCGACCCGGTCAAGCTGAACCTGACGCTGAGCGCCGCGGCGGAGGCGTTGTCCGGTCTGGGCAGCAAGTTCGGCCAGGCGATCGTCAACGGCAACTCGGTCCTCGACCAGCTCAACCCGCTCATGCCGCAGCTGCAGAAGGACACCCGCTCGCTGAGCGCGCTGGCCGACGTCTACGTCAAGGCCAGCCCCGACTTCTGGGGCGCGCTCGACAACGCCGTCACCACCGCGAGCACCCTCAACGACCGGTGCGGGGACCTGGACGCGGCGCTACTGGCCGCCGCCGGTTTCGGAAATACCGCCGGTGACGTGTTCGAGCGCGGCGAACCGTACTTCGTGCGCGGCCAGGCCGACCTGATCCCCACCGCTCAGGTGCTGGACAAGTACAGCCCGCAGTTCTACTGCCAGCTCCGCAATGAGGCCGAGGCCTTGCAACTGGCCAACTCGTCGTTCGGTGGCAACGGCTATTCGCTGGATACCGTCACGGAGTTCCTCGGTGCCCCCAACCCCTACATCTATCCGGACAACCTGCCCCGGGTGAACGCGAAGGGCGGTCCGGGCGGCGCCCCGGGTTGCTGGCAGCGCATCGACCGCAACTTCTGGCCGGCGCCGTATCTGGTGATGGACAACGGTGCGTCGCTGGCGCCGTACAACCACTTCGAACTGGGCCAGCCGATCCTCAACGAGTACGTCTGGGGCCGGCAAATCGGGGAGTACACGATCAACCCATGAAAATCACCGGTACCGCAATCAAACTCGGCGCATTCTCGTTCGTGCTGCTGCTGTTCACGGCGATCATCATCATCGTGTTCGGCCAGATCCGGTTCGACCGGACGACCGCTTACACCGCGGAGTTCAGCAGTGCCAGTGGGCTACGCGAGGGCCAGTTCGTCCGGGCCGGTGGCGTCGAGGTCGGCAAGGTGTCCAAGCTGCAGTTGATGGACGACGGCCGGCGGGTCCTGGTGACGCTCAACGTCGACAAGACGCTGCCGCTGTACCAGTCGACCACGGCGACCATCCGCTACCAGGATCTGATCGGCAACCGCTACGTGAACCTCGAGCGCGGCACCGGTGAGGGTGCCGACCGGGTGCTGCCCGCCGGGGGCTTCATCCCGATGTCGCGGACCCAGCCCGCCCTCGACCTCGACGCGCTGATCGGCGGTTTCAAGCCGCTGTTCAGGGCGCTGGATCCGGAGAAGGTCAACAACATCGCGTCCTCGTTGGTGACGGTGTTCCAGGGCCAGGGCGGCACGATCAACGACATCCTGGACCAGACCGCGCAGCTGACCTCCGCACTGGCCGACCGGGACCAGGCCATCGGCCAGGTGATCACCAACCTGAACACCGTGCTGGCCACCACCGTCAAGCATCAGAAGGAGTTCGACCAGACGGTCAACAACTTCGAGATCCTCATCACCGGGCTGAAGAACCGCGCCGACCCGCTGGCCGCCGCGACCGCCGACATCAGCAACGCCTCCGGCACGCTCGGCGACCTGCTGCGCGACGACCGGCCGCTGCTGAAGGACACCATCGGCTATCTCGAGACCATCCAGCAGCCCCTGGTCGATGGCCAGGACCGGCTCGACGACCTGTTGACCAGGCTGCCGCAGGCGATCAAGATGATCGGCCGCGCGGGCGGTATCTACGGCGACTTCTTCAACTTCTACCTGTGCGACATCAACCTGAAGCTCAACGGCCTGCAGCCGGGCGGCCCGGTGCGCACCGTCAAGATCACGCAGCAACCGACGGGTAGGTGCACGCCGCAATGAGGACCTTGGAGGGTTCCAACCGCATCCGCAACGGCCTGGCCGGCATCGTGATCGTGCTGCTGGTCATCGGCGTGGGCCAGAGCTTCGCCAGCGTCCCCATGCTGTTCGCCACGCCCACCTACTACGGCGAGTTCAAGGACTCGGCGGGCATCAACCCGGGCGACAAGGTGCGCATCGCCGGTATGGACGTCGGCCTGGTGCGCTCGCTGAAGATCGACGGCGACAAGGTCGAGGTCGGGTTCGGCCTGGGCGGCCATCAGATCGGCACCGACAGCCATCTGGGCATTCGCACCGAGACGATCCTGGGCAAGCGGGTGCTCGAGGTCGAGCCGCGCGGGTCCAAGATCCTGCGCCCCGACGGGGTGCTGCCGGTGGGGCAGACCACCACGCCCTACCAGATCTACGACGCCGTCTTCGACTTCACCAAGGCCGCGCAGGGCTGGGACATCGACACGGTCAAGCGGTCGCTGAACGTGTTGTCGGAGACCGTCGATCAGACCTACCCGCACCTGAGCGCGGCCCTGGACGGGGTGGCCCGGTTCTCCGACACCATCGGCAAGCGTGACGAGCAGTTCAAGCAGTTGCTGGCGAACGCCAACCAGGTGGCCAGCGTGCTGGGCAACCGCAGCGAGCAGATCAACCGGCTGTTGCTCAACGCGCAGACGCTGCTGTACGCCGTCAATCAGCGCGGCCAGGCGATCGACTACCTGCTGCAGAACGTCTCGATGGTGTCGCAGCAGTTCGCCGGCTTCATCGACGACAACCCGAACTTGAATCACGTTCTGCAACAGCTGGAAACCGTCAGCGGTGAACTGGTCAAGCACAAGAACGACCTCGCCGACGTCCTCACCACGGCCGCGAAGTTCATGGGCGCCCTGGCCGAGGCCATCGGCTCGGGCCCGTACTTCAAGACGCTCGTCGTCAACCTGATCCCGTATCAGATCCTGCAGCCGTGGGTGGATGCCGCGTTCAAGAAGCGCGGTATCGACCCCGAGGAGTTCTGGCGCAACGCCGGCCTGCCCGCGTTCCAATTCCCGGACCCCAACGGGCAGCGTCAGCCCAACGGTGCGCCCCCGCCCGCGCCCACGGCACTCGAGGGCACCCCGGAGTATCCGGGCCCCGCGGTACTGAAGGGCTCGCCATGCTCCTACACCCCGCCGGCCGACGGCCTGCCGTCCCCGGGTAACCCACTGCCGTGTGCCGGTCTGGACCAGGGCCCCTACGGTCCGATCCCGGGTGGGTTCGGCCCGCCCAACGTGGTGAACGCGCCGGCCAACCCGGCCGCGGTCGGCGGACCCGGCGTCCCCAGCGCCGCCTTCCCCGGCGAGATGTCGCCCGAGATGACCGGGGTGCCCGCACCGCCGCTGGCGCCCGGTCCGCCCGGAGCGCGCACAGTTCCGGTCGGGCCACTGCCTGGACCGGCCACCGACATCCCCGGAATCGCCCCGCTGCCACCGGCATTCGTCGGGCCGATACCCCCCGCGGGTCCCGGTCCGCAGGTGCCGCCGGTCGGAGCGCTCGCCCCCGTCGATGTGCAGGGAGGCTGATCGATGTCGAATGTCGTGAATCGGATGCGGCTCTCCGGCCTGTCCCGTGCCTCCGTGGTGATCGGGACGGTGGTCGTCATCCTCGGCATCATCGCCGCGTTCGTCGGCTATCAGCTCTACCAGAAGCTGACCACCAACACCGTCGTCGCCTACTTCAGCAACGCCCTGGCCCTGTACCCGGGCGACCGCGTCCAGATCATGGGCGTCCAGGTCGGCAACATCGAGAAGATCGAGCCGGCCGGCGACAAGATGAAGGTCACCTTCCGGTACTCGAACAAGTACAAGGTGCCCGCCGACGCGACGGCGACGATCCTCAATCCGAGCCTGGTCGCCTCCCGCGTCATCCAGCTCGGTCCGCCCTACACCGGCGGTCCGGTGCTGGCCGACAACGCCGTGATTCCGCTGGAGCGCACCCAGATTCCGATGGAGTGGGACGACCTGCGCAACCAGCTCTCCGACATCATCACGGAGCTCGGCCCCACACCCGAACAGCCCAAGGGTCCGTTCGGTGACGCGCTGGAGTCCTTCGCCAACGGCCTCGACGGCAAGGGCAAGCAGATCAACACCACGCTGACCGCGCTGTCGAACGCGGTGACCGCCCTCAACGAGGGCCGCGGTGACTTCTTCGCGGTGGCCAAGAGCCTGGCGCTGTTCGTCAACGCGCTGCACAACAGCGATCAGCAGTTCGTCGCGCTGAACAACGACCTGGCCACCTTCACCAACTCGTTCACCAACTCCGACCAGGAACTGGCCACCGCGCTCAAGGACATCAACACCCTGCTGACCACGGCGCGGAAGTTCATCGACGACAACGGCTCGCTGCTGAGCAAGGACATCAACAACCTCGCCGAGGTCACCAACGCCATCCTGCAGCCGGAGCCGCGCAACGGCCTGGAGACGGTGCTGCACGTGTACCCGAACCTGAGCGCGAACTTCCAGAACATCTACCACCCGACGCACGGCGCCCTGGTGTCGGTGCCGACGGTGGCCAGCTTCGCCAACCCGATGCAGTTCCTGTGCAGTGCGATTCAGGCGGGCAGCCGGCTCGGCTACCAGGATTCGGCGGAGTTGTGCGCCGAGTACCTGGCACCGATCCTCGACGCCATCAAGTTCAACTTCCCGCCGTTCGGCGTGAACCAGTTCTCGACGGCCGAGACGTTGCCCAAGTACGTCGCCTACTCCGAGCCGCGGCTGCAGCCGCCGTCCGGCTGGAAGGACACCACGGTGCCCGGCATCTGGGCGCGGGACACGTTGTTCTCGCACGGCAACTCCTCGTTCATGCCGTGGCGGTCCGGGGTCGGCGAGCCCGACTGGATCGTGGCGCCCGGCATGCAGGGTGTCGACGTGTCGACCTTCACCGCCAACATGCTGACCCCGGAGTCGCTCGCCGAGCTCTACGGCGGACCCGACCGGGTGTCCACCCCGCCGCCCGGGCTGCCCGGCGCCGGACCGCCGAACTCCTATGACCAGTCGAATCCGCTGCCGCCGCCCTGGTATCCGGGGGCCCCGCCGCCGCCCGCGCCGGCACCCGGCGTGATCCCCGGACCGCTGCCGGTGTCGCAGCAGATCAACGGTGGAGCGCCCGGACCCGCCCCGGCCGCCCCGGCTCCGCCCGGCCCGGCGCTGCCCGCCGAGATGGGATCGGGTCAGTGAGCGCCGCGATGAGGGCCACCCGCCGGTTCGGTTGGCGCGGCCTGGTCCTGCTCGTCACCGCGCTGGTGCTGACGTCGTGCGGATGGCGCGGTATCGCGAACGTGCCGATGCCGGTCGGACCCGGCACCGGTCGCGACAAGATGACGGTTTACGTCCAGATGCCGGATACGTTGGCGCTCAACGTCAACAGCCGGGTCCGGGTGGCCGACGTGTACGTCGGCTCGGTCAGCGCGATCGAGTTGAAGAACTGGATTCCCACGCTCACCCTGGATCTCGAGCCCGGTATCAAGCTGCCCGCCAACGCGACCGCGAAGATCGGCCAGACCTCCCTGTTGGGAACCCAGCACGTCGAGTTGGCGCCGCCGGCGAACCCGTCATCGGAGCCGCTGCGCAACGGGGCCACCATCCCGCTGAAGAACGCGTCGGCGTGGCCGACCACCGAACGCACGCTGGCCAGCATCGCCACCGTGCTGCGTGGCGGCGGCATCCCGAACCTGGAAGTGGTGCAGACCGAGGTCAACAACATCCTGTCCGGCAATGCCGAACAGATCCGCGACTTCCTGGGCAAGCTGAACACGTTCACCGATCAGCTCAACCAGCAGCGCGAGGACCTGACCCGGGCGATCGACTCGACCAACGAGCTGCTGAACATCATCGCGGCGCGTAACAACACGCTCGACCGGGTGCTCACCGAATTCCCGCCGCTGATCCAGTATTTCGCCGACGCGCGGGACCGGTTCACCGGCGCCGTGGAGGCACTGGGACGGTTCAGCCGGGTGACCGACCAGGCGCTGTCGCAGTCGCGGGAGAACTTCGACACCAACCTGCAACTGCTGCAGCGTCCGGCCAAGCAGTTCGCCCGCGGTGCGCCATACCTGATCGACTCGCTCAAGCTGGTCCTCACGGCGCCGTACCCGATCGACAACGTGCCGAAGGTCATCCGGGGCGACTACATCAACACCTCGGCGACGTTCGACCTCACGCTGAGCTCGATCGACAACGCGTTCCTTACCGGTACCGGTGTGTCCGGCATGCTGCGCGCGCTCGAGCAGTCGTGGGGCCGCGACCCGCAGACGATGATCCCGGACGTGCGGTTCACCCCGCATCCGAACTCGACCGAGGGCGGACCGTTCGTGGAGCGAGGCGAGTGAGGGTGACGATCCAATGCTGACCCGCTTCATCCGTACCCAGTTGATCGTGTTCGCGGTCCTGACCGTGATCGCCCTGGTGGTGCTCGGCTGGTACTTCCTGCGGCTGCCCACCCTGGCCGGCGTCGGCCAGTACACCCTCAAGGCGGACCTGCCGTCCTCGGGCGGGCTGTACCGGACGGCCAACGTCACCTACCGGGGCGTCACGATCGGCCGGGTCACCAACGTGGAGCCGACCGACACCGGTGTGCGGGCCACGATGAGCATCGGCAACGAGTTCAAGATCCCGGTGAACACCGTCGCGAACGTGCACTCGGTGTCGGCCGTCGGTGAGCAGTACCTGGACCTGGTGTCCGACGGCAGCACGGGTAAGTACCTCAGCAACGGCCAGACGATCACCAAGGGCACCGTGCCCCGCGAGATCGGTCCCGCCCTCGACGCCGCCAACAAGGGGCTCGCGGCGCTGCCGGCCGACAAGATCCCGGTGCTGCTGAACGAAACCGCCCTCGCCCTGGGCGGTTTGGGCCCGTCGCTGCAACGGTTGGTCGACGGTTCGCAGGCGATCATCGGTGACCTGAAGACGAACATCACCGACATCAACGACATCATCAACAACTCGGCGCCAATCCTGGACAGCCAGGTGAACTCCGGTGACGCCATCTCGCGCTGGGCGGCCAACCTGAACACCCTGACCCAGCAGACCAAGGCCCAGGACGCCGTCCTGCGCAGCGGCCTCGCGAACGCCGCGCCGACCGCCGACGCGGTGACCGCGGTGTTCAGCGATGTCCGTGAGGCGCTGCCGCAGACGCTGGCGAACCTGGAGATCGTGCTGGACATGCTGAAGCGCTACAACAAGGGCGTCGAGCAGTCCCTGGTGATGCTGCCGCAGGGGGCGTCGATCGCCGAGGCGGTGTCCGCCCCGTACAAGAACCAGGCCGCGCTGGACTTCGCCCTGACGATCAACCAGCCGCCACCCTGCCTGACCGGCTTCCTGCCGGCCAGCGAGTGGCGGGCCCCGGCCGACACCAGTCCGGCGCCGGTGCCCGACGGGCTGTACTGCAAGATCCCCAAGGACACCCCGGCCAACGTGGTCCGCGGCGCGCGCAACCTGCCCTGCGCCGACTTCCCGAACAAGCGGGCCGCGACACCGGCCGAATGCCGCAGCAACGAGCCCTACACCCCGCTCGGCAGCAACCCGTGGTACGGCGACCCCAACCAGATCGTCCAGTGCCCGGCCCCGGCCGCCCGGTGTAACCAGCCGCCCAAGCCCGGTTTCGTCATACCGGCGCCGTCGATCAACAACGGGATGAACCCGCTGCCCGCCAGCATGCTGCCGCCGCCGGCCCCCATCACGAGCGACCCACTGAGCGCTCCGGGCACCGGTACGGTTCAGTGTGACGGTCAGCAACCCAACCCGTGCACGTACACTCCGGCAGCAGGTAACACCGCCGTGTACACCCCGTCCAGTGGGGAGCTGGTCGGGCCGGACGGTACGAAATACAACGTGAGCAATTCGAGCAGTACAGGAGACGACGGATGGAAGGAGATGCTGGCTCCGGCCGGCTGAACCCGACCCCGCCCACCCCAACGGCCGACGATGCGGCGCACAGCGCTGCGGACGAGGCCATTGACGACCAGGTCACCACAGCAGTCGACGAGACCGCACCGGCCGATGCCGAGGTGACGGCCGCCGACCCGGTTCGGCGCCCGTCCCGGTTGGACGGCGGTCGTTGGCTGGCCGGGATCTGCGCGGTCCTGCTGCTCGCCGGCGTCGCGGTGGCGGTGGGCGGCTATCTGGCGCACCGCTCGCATGCCCACAGTGTCGCGGCCGCCCGGGCCGAGTCGGCAGCGCTGGCGGCGGCCAAGGACTGTGTGGCCGCCACCCAGGCCCCCGACGCCAGCGCGATGGCGGCCAGCCAGCAGAAGATCATCGAATGCGCCACCGGTGACTTCGGCGCGCAGGCGGTGCTGTACAGCGGCCTGCTGGTGGACGCCTACCAGGCGGCCAACGTGCAGGTGAAGGTCTCCGACATGCGAGCCGCGGTGGAGCGCCACAACGACGACGGCTCGATGGACATCCTGGTCGCCATGCGCATCCGGGTGTCCAACACCCAGGCCCAGGATCAGGAGCAGGGCTACCGGCTCCGGGTGCGGATGGCCCCGGACGGCGGCGTCTACAAGATCGCGAAGCTCGACCAGGTGAGTAAGTGACGGTGGCGCTGGACGTGGACCCGAGCGGAGCCGCCACCGAATCCGCCGGGGCCGACGACACCGCGCACGCCGCGGTGCCGGCCGGCTGGCCCGCCCGCGCGGGCGCCTTCGCCATCGACGTCCTGGCCGGCGTCGGGGTGTTGGCGGCGGTCGTCTTGCTGGCCTCGGCGGCGCCGGCCCGCGGCTGGCTGTGGTGGCTGGCGCTCGGAGCGGGCGCGGTGGTGTTCCTGGCGATGGCCGTCAATCGGCTGTTGCTGCCCGCCACCACCGGATGGAGCCTCGGCCGTTCGGTGTTCGGGATCCGGGTGGTCCGCCGGGACGGATCGCCGGCCGGCCCGTGGCTGCTGCTGCTGCGCGACCTGGCCCATCTGCTGGACACCGCCGCTCTGTTCATCGGCTGGTTCTGGCCGCTGTGGGATTCCCGCGGCCGCACCTTCGCCGACCTGCTCGTCCGAACCGAGGTGCGCCGCGTCGAGGGTGATCGGCCGGATCGCCGCCGGGTCGCCGGTGCCACGCTGGGCGCCACCGCGGTGGTCGCCGTGTCGGCCGCCGCGCTGGGCTACCTGTTCATCTACCGCCACGACCTGAACAACGACCGGGCCCGTGAGGAGATCGCGGTGCAGGGCCCGCAGATCGTGGCCAAGATGCTCAGTTACCAAAAAGCCAGTCTTGACGATGACTTCGCCCGCGCGCAGACGCTCGTCACCGACGCCTACCGTCCGCAGCTGGTGGCCCAACAGGATGCGGTGCGCAAGGCCGGTCCGGTCGACAACGACTACTGGTCGACAAACAGCGCGGTGCTCAGCAACACCGCCGACCACGCCGCGATGCTGATCCTGCTGCAGGGCCAGCGGGGCGCCGCCGACAAGGCCCGGCTGATCACCGCCACGGTGCGGGTGGACTTCGAGAAGTCCGCGGCCGACCAGTGGCAGGTGGCCGACCTTACGGTGCTGGCCAGGCCGAACCCGGGGCAGGGCTGATGAGCCCGCGTCGCCGCGTCGAACCGGACCGCCCCGAGCTGTTCCGCCTGCCCGAACCGCGGCCGCGCCGCTGGGTGCTTCCGCTGGTCGCCGGGATCGCCGCCGTCGCCATCGTCGCCGCGGTGACGGTCAGCGCACTGGTGCTGGTGAAGCGGCAGTCCCACATCCGGGCCGAGCAGCGGGAGGCCGCCGTGCTCTACTTCGTGCGGTCCTTCATCACGCAGTACACCTCGCCGGACCCGTTCCACGCCAACGACTATGCCGACAAGGTGCTGGCCTTCGGGACCGGCCAGTTCGCCAAGCTGTACCAGGACAAGATGAACGAGGTCGTCATCCAGGTGGCGCGGGCGGAACCCACCACGGGGTCCGTGCAGGACATCGGCATCGAGCGGTGGAACTCCGACGGCAGCGCCGACGTGGTGGTGGCGGCGCTGACCCGGACCAAGCTGCCGGACGGTAAGACCATCGAGAGCGGCAACCGCTGGGTGGTCACCGCAACCAAGGAAGGTGAGCAGTGGAAGATCAGCAACCTGCTTCAGGTGATCTGACCGACGGAACACCCGACGAGCAGGATTCCGCGCCGGCCGAGGACACCGCGGTCGACGAGGCGGCGGATGGGGCGCCCGCCAAGAAGCCCTCTGGCGCCCGAAAGTGGCTGACCCGCAACAAGAACCGGGTCGCGGTGATCGCGTCGGTGGTGCTGTTCGTGGCGGCGGGGGCGTTCGCCGGTGCCACCGTCCAGCCGTACCTGGTGGATCGCGCCACGGTGGACACCAAACTGGAGATCGCCCGCACCGCCGCCAACGCGATCACCACGCTGTGGACCTACACCCCCGACGATATGGACAAGCTCGCCGACCGGTCGTCGAAGTACCTCTCCGGTGACTTCGAGGAGCAGTACCGCAAGTACGTCGATGCCATCGTGCCGACCAACAAGCAGGCAAAGGTGACCAACAGCACCCAGGTGGTCGGGGTGGCGGTGGAGTCGTTGCGCGGAAACGAGGCCACCGCAATCGTTTTCACCAACACCACCTCCAACAGCCCGCTCACCAAGAACATCCCGTCGCTGCGCTACCTGTCCTACCGCCTGCAACTCAGGCGTGAGGGCTCCCGCTGGTTGGTCACCAAGATGACCACCGTGACCTCGCTGGACCTCACCCCGAAGCTCTGACCCGGAACCGGTTGCCGTGGCTGTCGATTCGCCGGTCTCGCCGCGATTCACCGTCGCTGCGCTGCTGTTGCTCACTTTCGCCACCGGCCTGGTGGACGCGATCAGCGTGCTGGTCCTCGGCCACGTCTTCGTCGCCAACATGACCGGCAACGTCATCTTCCTGGGTTTCTGGTTCGTCCCGCATTCCGGCGTCGACCTGACCGCCGCGGTGGTCGCCTTCGTCAGCTTTCTGTTCGGCACGGTGCTCGGCGGCCGCTTCGCCCGCCACCTCGACTACGAGGTGCGGGTATGGCTCACCGCCGCGCTGGGCACCGAGGTGGTGCTGATGACCGCGCTGGCCGTGGCGGCGGGCACCGGTGTCCTGGACTACCACGACAACCGCAAGCTCATCCTGATCGCGGGACTGGCGGTGGTATTCGGTGCGCAGAACGCGGCCGCCCGGCAGTTCGGCATTCAGGAACTCAGCACCACCGTGCTGACGTCCACCATCGTCGGCATCGGTGTGGACAGCCGACTCGCCGGCGGCACCGGTCAGCGCGAGAAGCTGCGCTTCGGCGTGGTTTTGACGATGTGCGCCGGCGCCGTCGTAGGTGCCACCATGTCGCGGTTCACCGTCGCCCCGGTGATCGGGCTGGCCGCCCTCACCATCGCCGCCAGTCTGGCCATCTTCCGCCACGGACCCCGCCCGGTGCCGTCCGCACCGGCCGAGAACTAGGGAGTCGAACATGCCCACAGTGCTGGTCACCGGCGCCTCGCGCGGAATCGGCCGATCCATCGTGACTTACCTGGCCGAGCGCGGCTGGGACGTCATCGCCGCCGTGCGCACCGCGGGTGACGCGCGGCAGTTCGATCGGCTGCCCCGAGTGTCGGCCGTCCTGCTGGACGTCACCGACGACGACCAGGTGGCCGGCCTGCCCGACTCGATACCCGGACGGCTCGACGCCGTGGTGAACAACGCGGGCATCGCCGTCAGCGGACCCCTCGAGGCGTTGTCGGCGGCCGAGGTGCGCCGTCAACTCGACGTCAATGTCGTCGGACAGCTCGCCGTGACCGCGGCGGTGCTGCCGTTGTTACGGGAGTCGCGTGGCCGCATCGTGTTCATCTCCAGTGTCAACGGCAAGGTTTCGCTTCCGCTCCTCGGCGCCTACAGCGCGTCCAAGTTCGCGCTGGAGGCGGCCGCGGACGCGTTGCGGGTGGAACTGCGTCCCTGGGGCATCGCCGTGAGCGTCGTCGAGCCGGCCCAGACCGACACCGACCTGTGGCGGCAGGCGGATCGCAGCGTCGACGAGATGGAGGCCGCGATGTCGCCCCGGCATCGGGCACTGTATGCCAGACACATCGCCGGAATGCGGAAGTCGATACCCATGTCGCAGCGGCTCGCGGTGCACCCGGACCGGGTGGCCCGGGTGGTCGAGAAGGCGCTCACCGCACCGTCGCCGCGTCCCCGGTATCCGGTCGGCATCGGGCCGGCGGTGCAGATGGCGCTGCTTCCCAAGCTGCCCACCCGGTTGCGTGATCTGTTGCTGAGCAAGATGTTCGGGCAGCGCTGAGCGCGCCGGTGCCCGGGTGAACGAGTTCGTCAAACGCAACCCCGACGCACCGCCGGGATTCTTCGCCTGTGAGGCGGCCGGTCTGCGGTGGCTGTCGGCCGCCGAGGGCGGTGTGCCGTGCGCGCCGGTGCTGGGCTGCGACCCCACCGGCTTGACCCTGCAACGGCTCTCGGTGACGGCGCCCACCAGCGAGGCCGCGCGGGAATTCGGGCGTCGGCTGGCGGTCACCCACGACAGCGGTGCCGCCGGCTTCGGCGCCGCGCCCGACGGCTGGCAGGGACCGGGATTCTTCGGGCCACTGCACCATCCGCTGCCGATGACGCTGCGGGCGCACTCGCGCTGGGGTTCGTTCTACGCCGACGAGCGGCTGCTGCCGATGCTCGAGCCGGCCGCAGACCGGCTCGGGCCGGACGGCTGGGCTGTGCTCGAGCGGGTCGCGGACCGATGCCGCGACGGGCATTTCGACGATGACGACGTCCCGGCCCGGCTGCACGGGGACCTCTGGAGCGGCAACGTCATGTGGACACCAGCGGGCGCGGTGCTCATCGACCCGGCCGCCCACGGCGGGCATCGCGAGACCGATCTGGCCATGCTCGCCCTGTTCGGCTTTCCGTTCCTCGACGCCGTCCGCGAGGGCTACGGCGACGTGCATCCGTTGCGGGCCGGCTGGCCGGATCGTGTTGCGCTACATCAGTTGTATCCCCTGCTGGCGCATGTCGTGCTGTTCGGCGCCGGGTACGCCCGGCAGACCATCGCCGCGGCACGCGCGGCCCTGGCTAGTTGAACGCCAGCCAACTGGGCAGCGCCCGCTCGCGGGCGTCGCACAGCACCTGCATGGTGTCGCAGGAACCCTTGGGCACGCCGGCGCCGGCCCACATGCCGCCGGTGTCGCGGCGCAGCACGATCGCCGAGGAGCCACCGCCGTCGAGCAGAATCGCGGTGTCGCTGCCCAATCCCCGGAACAGGTCCTGGATCTGGTCCGGGGTGTAGCTGCCGCCCTGGAAGACGTACATCTCGTCCTTGTCCCTGGCGTAGGCCAGCGCGGTACGCGCTGCGCTGGGGCCGGGGTCGTTCAGCTGCCCCGTGTCGCCGGGGGCCAGCAACCCGAGCCCGCTGACCGCGACGAACCGGGTGCCCTTGTCCATCAGCGACTGGATCACCGGCGTCGCGGCGTCGTAGTCCTGGGGGGACTTGGGTGACACCACGAACGGGGCGCCGGCGACGGGCAGGATCATCGTCGTCAGCGCGGTCCACACCTCGTCACCGCCGGATAGCGCCTGCTTGCCCGCGTAGGCGATGGTGCCGGTGACCGCGGCGTTGGCGCCGCCCTGCCCGTTGGTGTTGTCGACGTAGGCGCCCAGCGGGGAACTGCAACCGGTGGACTTCCAGGAGCCGCCCTGCTGGGAACGCACATCGAAGAAGTTCGCGTTGATCGCGATCGTCGGCTGGCCCAGCACCTGCCACGCCTGCAGTGGCGGGTAGGTCTCCGAGGCCTGCAGCAGGCCCTCGCGGGTGCGTGCACCCGGCGTGCGTTCGCAGCGGGATTGGAAGCCGGTGTGGGTGTCGACGAGCAGTCGCGGGGTCAGCCGATGCGACGCCGCCTTGATGATCATCAGATGGCCGCCGCTGGTCATCTCGTACCAGTTGCCCGCACCGTTGAGCATCGGCGCCGGAAACCCGTTGCCGAAGTTGTAGACCAGGTAGCTACCTCGGGTGGTGGCGATTGCCTGGGCCAGTTGATCGCGACCCTCGGCATGGGCGACCGGCCTGCCGGTGGTAGTGGCCAGGGTCAGGCAGGCCAGCACCGTCATCCAGCCGGCGACGCTGCGGCGAAGCATCACGGCTGTTGTTGCCACGGTGGGCCTTTCGGGGCGCGAGAAGTCGTACGACAGAGATCACATTAACCACAGAAACCACACTGTCAACTTGCGTAACAATCGCGTGACGGTTGGGCCGATGGGTGATCACGAATCGCGGACAAGTATTTGCTGGCGCGGAAATTCGGTGCAGCGAGTGATTTGGCGAGGTTATCGGCGTTGGGAAGGGGGAATAACTGCACTCGCGCGGACCCGCCGGGGACCGCCTGAACACAAGGAGCAGCAATGATCGGAACGATCATCGGAGCGATCGTCGTCGGCCTGATCGTCGGGGCGCTGGCGCGACTGGTGATGCCCGGCAAGCAGAACATCGGAATCGTGATGACGATCGTGCTCGGCGTCGTCGGCTCGTTCCTCGGCTCGTGGATCACCTACCAGGTGGGCTACAGCAACTCCAACGGCGGGTTCGCCATCATCCCGTTCCTGGTCGGTGTGGTCGTCGCGGTCGTCCTGATCGCGATCTACCTGGCCATCACCGGCCGTCGCGACCAGGTTCACCGCTAGGAGTTCCCGGTGCCGCCCGGCGGCGCGACACGGTACACCGCACCGGCGTAGTCGTCGGTCACGTACACCGCGCCGTCCGGGCCGGGCACCGCTGCAACCGGACGGCCCCAGCGGGCGCCCTCCGGCGTCTGGAATCCGCCCACCAATGTCTGCTGTGGTCCCAATGTGCCGTCCCGCCAACCGAAGAACGACACCTCGGGCGCGCGAGGCGGGTTCCGGTTCCATGAGCCATGCACGCCCAGTAGTGCCCCCGGGCCGAACGGCCGGGGCAGATTCGCGAAGGCCAGCCCGAGCGGAGCCGAGTGCGCTCCCAGGGTCTGCTCGACCGGGGTCAGGGTCGCGCAGTCCAGGTGTTCGCCGTCGGCGTTGGTCTGCACGTCGCGGATGAACCGCGGGCCGGCGTCGACGTCGGGATTGCAGTAGGGCCAACCCAATTCGCGACCCGGAGTCACCCGCGCAAGCGTCTCGGGCGGGTGGTCGTTGACATAGTCGTTGACAGCGCCGTACGAAGGCCCAGGATGCGGGTAGGCGATGTCGTCGCGGTTGTTGACCGCGGTCCACAGTGATCCGTCCGGGGCCACGGCCAACCCCGTGCCGTTGCGCACGCCGGTCGCGAAAGGGATCGCGGGCCCACCGCCGGGAGGAATCCGCATGATCGTCGCCCGCTGCGGGTTGGCGGTGCGATCGGCCGCGGAGACGTTTCCGGTCGAGCCGATGGAGAAGTACACCGCCCCGTCGGGTCCCACCGCAACGCTCTTCAGGGCATGTGCATAGGCCCCGCCCAGTTCCGGACTGCGGGCGTCGGGCAGGCCCGCGGCGAGCACGCGGCGATCGGCGGCCCGCCCTTCGGCATAGGTGTAGCCGACGATCTGATCGGCCTCGGCGACGTAGAGGGTGTCACCGGCGAACGCCAGGCCATGCGGCTGGTTGAGGCCCGCGAGCAGTGTGGAGACGGTCGGTCCGGCCGGGCCCGGGACGAGGCGCGACAGTCGGCCCTCGGCGGGCACCGAGACCAGCAGTGTGGCGTCCGGTGCCCAGATCGCCAGCCGGGCATGTGGGATTCGCGCCCACACCGACATGCTCCACCCCGAGGGCAGCAGGGCGTCGCGGGGCGTGTCCAGCGGTGCCGCGGCCAAGGCCGCCGGAACCGTTATGGCCGTGGGCGCCAGACCGTTCGGCACCGACGCGCCGGGCGCGGGCGGCGGTGCGGGATGGCTGCACGCCACACCCACCGACGCGGCGACTATGCCAACGACCGCCCTAGCCCGCCAAGCCCGCATGCATCTCCCAGACCAGGATCTCCGCGTCGGCGGTGGCCGTGAGCCGCCGTCCACCGGCAGCGGTGAACCGCACGGCGTCACCCTCGGCGAGGTTGCCCGCGTCCTCGAGTGTCACCGATCCGCGCGGGACGAACAGATGCAGATACGGCGCATCGGGAAGTTCGACCGAATCGCCGGGGCGCAACCGCGCGCCGTGCAGCGCGGCGTACCGGCTGCGGATGTTGATCGCGGTCGCGTCGCGGTGCTCCGGCATGCCCGAGGCGATGGTGACCAGCCCCCCGGTGAGCAGTTCGTCGTCGATCTCGAGCTGTTGGTAGCCCGGGTCGATGCCCGACTCGTCGGGCACCACCCACATCTGCACGAAATGAACCGGCTCGCTGTGGGTCTCGTGCCCGGTGAGTGTCCACGAGTCGTTCTTCTCCGAGTGCAGGATGCCCCGCCCCGCCGACATCCGCTGGGCCAGACCCGGGTAGATGACACCGGAGTGGCCGGTCGAATCCTGGTGGACCAGCGACCCCCGCAGCACCCAGGTCACGATCTCCATGTCGCGGTG
>JAGQTW010000093.1 GCA_020438785.1 Mycobacterium sp.
CGACGACGACACCGTCACCGCCATCCTCGACGCGGTCGGCTCCGATCTGCGGGAGCTGGCCTCGGCCTGCTCGCAGCTGGTCGCCGACACCGACGGGCAGGTGAACCCCGCCGCCGTCCGCCGCTATCACAGCGGCAAGGCCGAGGTGAAGGGCTTCGACATCGCCGACAAGGCCGTCACCGGCGACGTCGCCGGCGCGGCCGAGGCGCTGCGCTGGGCGGTGATGAGCGGCGAACCGCAGGTGGTGCTCGCCGACGCGCTCGCCGAGGCCGTGCACCTGATCGCGCTGGTCGGCCCGCGCTCCGGGGACCACTACCGCTTGGCCTCGGAACTCGGGCTGCCGCCGTGGCGGGTGCAGAAGGCTCAGAAACAGTCCCGGCGTTGGTCACGGGACACGGTGGCGACCGCGATCAGGCTGGTCGCGGCACTGAACGCCGATGTGAAGGGAGCGGCGGCCAACCCCGACTACGCGCTGGAGGATACGGTGCGCCGGGTGGCGCAGCTGGCCGCCGGCGGCGGCCGGAACTGAGTCGAGCCCGGATCAGAGCTTGTGGAACGCGGCGGCCAACGCGGACTTCTTGTTGGCGGCCTGGTTCTTGTGGATCACGCCCTTGCTGGCAGCCTTATCCAGCTTGCGGCTGGTGGAGACCAGCAATTCGCCCGCCTTGGCCTTGTCGCCCTCGGCGGCGGCCTCCCGGAACGCGCGGACAGCCGTGTGAAGCGACGACTTCACCGACTTGTTGCGCAGTCTGCGGCGCTCGTTGGTGAGGATTCGCTTCTGCTGCGACTTGATGTTGGCCACGCGCTAGTTCCTTCGTAATCAAGATTGGGGGTGTCACTGGTCTTACCGGAGCCGTCAGGCCCTCGGGCAATGACTGTTCAGGTTACCAGTGGAGGTCACAATCTCCCAAAGCCGCCCGTACTGGCCTGCCGGAACGGCGTTCGTGGTGCAGCATGTGACCGTGAGTCTTCGCACCCTGCCCTCCGAGGCGAGCCGGTCGCAGCGCAACGGTTCGCACGGGCCCCGCCGGCACGACCACATCTTCGCCGGATACAACGAGCTCGGCCCCTACGCCAAGGCCTTCGACGAGATGTTCGACGGCCAGGGCAACGTCCGCGGACCCTACAAGGGCATTTACGCCGAACTCGCGCCGTCGGACACCGAGGAGCTCGAGGCCCGCGCGGAGGCCCTCGGCCGCGCCTTCATCGACCAGGGCATCACATTCTCGCTGTCCGGCCAGGAGCGCCCGTTCCCCCTTGACCTGGTGCCGCGGGTCATCTCGGCAGCCGAGTGGTCCCGGCTCGAACGGGGCATCACCCAGCGGGTCAAGGCCCTCGAGATGTACCTCGACGACATCTACGGCGACCAGGAGATCCTGCGCGACGGGGTGATCCCGCGCCGGCTCGTGACGTCCTGCGAGCACTTCCACCGCCAGGCCGCCGGCATCAACCCGCCCAACGGGGTGCGCATCCACGTGGCCGGTATCGACCTGGTGCGCGACGCCCAGGGCACCTTCCGCGTCCTGGAGGACAACCTGCGCTCACCGTCCGGCGTCTCCTACGTGATGGAGAATCGGCGCACGATGGCGCGGGTATTCCCGAACCTGTTCGCCACCCACCGGGTGCGCGCCGTCGGTGACTACGCCTCGCATCTGCTGCGGGCCCTGCGCAACGCCGCGGCCACCAACGAGGCCGACCCCACCGTCGTCGTGCTCACGCCGGGCCCGTTCAACTCCGCCTACTTCGAGCACTCCCTGCTGGCCCGGCAGATGGGCGTCGAGCTGGTGGAGGGCCGTGACCTGTTCTGTCGCGACAACAGCGTCTACATGCGCACCACCGAGGGTGAGCGGCAGGTCGACGTGATCTACCGCCGCATCGATGACGACTTCCTGGACCCCATGCAGTTCCGGCCCGACTCGGTGCTCGGGGTGGCCGGTCTGCTCAACGCCGCCCGCGCCGGCAACGTGGTGATCTCCAGCGCGGTGGGCAACGGCGTGGGCGACGACAAGCTGGTCTACACCTACGTGCCGACCATCATCGAGTACTACCTCGGGGAGAAGCAGCTGCTGGCCAACGTCGACACGCTGCGCTGCTGGCTGGACGACGAGCGCGAGGAGGTGCTCGACCGCGTCGACGAGCTGGTGATCAAGCCGGTCGAGGGCTCGGGCGGCTACGGCATCGTGTTCGGTCCGGACGCCTCGGAGAAGGAGCTGGCGACCGTCCGCAAGAAGATCCTGGGTGACCCGCGCGGCTGGATCGCCCAGCCGGTGGTCCAGTTGTCGACGGTACCGACCAAGGTCGGCGACAGCCTGGCCCCGCGCCACGTGGATCTGCGGCCGTTCGCCGTCAACGACGGCGAGGACGTGTGGGTGCTGCCCGGCGGGCTGACCCGGGTCGCGCTCACCGAGGGTTCACTGGTGGTCAACTCCAGCCAGGGCGGCGGATCCAAGGACACCTGGGTGCTGGCCTCGCGGTCCTCGGTGGCCGCACGGGAACTCGTCGCCGCTGAGACCGTGCGCAAGCCGCCGAAACCGGTCAAACCGACGATGGCCGAGCGCGCCCCGGAGCAGTCCGGCCAGCAGCAGGGCCAGCAACAGCAACAGCAACAGCAACAGCAACAGCAGGCGGTGACGCGCTGATGCTGGCCCGCAACGCCGAGGCGCTGTACTGGATCGGGCGCTACGTCGAACGCGCCGACGACACCGCCCGCATCCTCGACGTCACCGTCCATCAGCTGCTGGAGGACTCCAGCGTCGACCCGGACCAGACCTCGCGGGTGCTGCTGCAGGTGTTGGGCATCGAGCCGCCCAAGCACCAGCTCGACCTGTGGTCGCTGACCGATCTGGTGGCGTTCAGCCGGGGCCTGCAGGGCGGTTGCTCGATCGTCGACGCGATCTCGGCTGCCCGCGAAAACGCCCGCTCGGCAAGGGAAGTCACGTCCAGCGACATGTGGGAGTGCCTCAACACGACCTACAACGCGCTCGCCGAGCGGGAACGCGCGGCGCGGCGGCTGGGCCCGCACGAATTCTTCTCGTTCATCGAGGGCCGGGCGGCGATGTTCGCCGGTTTGGCGGACTCCACGTTGTCCCGCGACGACGGCTACCGATTCCTGGTGCTGGGCCGGGCCATCGAACGGGTGGACATGACGGTGCGGCTGTTGCTGTCCCGGGTGGGGGACAGCGCGTCGTCGCCGGCGTGGGTGACGGTGTTGCGCTCGGCGGGTGCGCACGACACCTATCTGCGGGCCTACCGCGGCGTGCTCGACGCCAACCGAGTGGTCGAATTCATGTTGCTGGACCGGCTTTTCCCGCGCTCAATCTTCTATTCGCTCAAGCTGGCCGAGCACAGCCTCGACGAGCTGATGCACCACCCGCACAACCGGACCGGCGCCACCGCCGAAGCCCAGCGGCTGCTCGGCCGCGCGCGCAGCGAGTTGGAGTTCATCCGCCCCGGCATGCTGCTCGAGACGCTCGAACAGCGGTTGGCCAGCCTGCAGGCGACCTGCGCCGATGTGGGTGAAGCCGTGGCGCTGCAGTACTTCCACTCCGCACCCTGGGTGGCTTGGTCGGATGCCGGGCACAACGGTGCGCTGGTGATCGAGGAGGGCGAGATCTAGCGATGAGCGGTTGCGTAGCGATGAGCATCTCGGGCGAAGAGCCGAAGATGAAGAGGTTCAGCTGATGTGGCGGATGCGCGTTGTGCACGCGACGGGTTATGCCTACAAGTCCCCGGTCACCGCCTCCTACAACGAGGCCCGGCTCACGCCGCGGTCGGACTCCCGGCAGAACGTCATCCTCAACCGCGTCGAAACCGTTCCGGCCACCCGAAACTACCGTTACGTCGACTATTGGGGAACCGCGGTGACGGCGTTCGACCTGCACGCTCCGCACACCGAGTTGGAGGTCACGTCCTCCTCGGTGGTCGAGACCGACAAGTCGGAACCGCCCGCGAAGACCATCACCTTCGAGGGGTTGGCCGCCGAAGGGGTCCGGGACCGGTTCGACGAGATGCTCACCCCGACGCACTACACCCCGGCCAGTCGCAGGCTCGAACGGGTGGGCAGGCGGATCATCAAGGAGAACCCCAACCCGAACGACGCCGTCATCGCCGCGGCGCGGTGGGCGCACGCCGAGCTGCGATACGTTCCCGGCACCACCGGCGTGCACTCGTCCGGCCTCGACGCGCTGCGCGAGGGTAAGGGAGTCTGTCAGGATTTCGCCCATCTGACCCTGATTCTGTTGCGTGGCATGGGAATCCCCGCCCGCTATGTCTCGGGGTACCTGCATCCGAACCGCAAGGCGGTCGTGGGGGACACCGTCGACGGTCAGAGCCACGCCTGGATCCAGGCCTGGACGGGCGGCTGGTGGAACTACGACCCGACCAACGACAACGAGATCAACGAGCAGTACATCAGCGTCGGCGTCGGCCGTGACTACGGCGACGTCTCGCCACTGAAGGGCATCTACTCCGGCGAGGGATCCACCGATCTGGACGTGGTCGTCGAGATCACCCGCCTGGCCTGAGAATCAGGGCACCTCAAGCCGGTGCAGATCGTCGCCGAGTTCGATACGCCCGGTGAACTCGGTGGCCGCCAACGCCCGCCACTGATCCTCCTGGCCCGGCAGCAGCGGCGGCACGTAATGGGTGAGCACCAGGGTGCCGACACCGGCTCGCGCCGCAGTGGCGCCCGCCTGCTCCACCGACGAGTGGTAGTCGAGGATGTCCTTGAGGCGCTGCTGGGGCACCAGCGCGACGAGGTCCTTCCGGATGACGGTGTGAACCAGCGCATCCGCGCCGGCGGCCAGCTCGTCGAGCGACGCGCAGGGCACCGTGTCGCCCGCCAGCACCACCGAGGTCCCCTGATGCTCCACCCGGAACGCGATGGTCGGTTCGACCGGGCGGTGATCGGTGGGTGCCACCGTGATGCGCACCCCGTCGGCATCCCACACCGGTCCGTCGGTGTATTCGTGAACCTCCACCGCGGGCGGCTCCGTGATGTCGGCGTGGTGGGCGATGCGGTAGGAGATGTCGGGGGCCAGCGCTGCCAGCGTCGCGTCGACGACCGCCCTGGTGCCGGGCGGTCCGATGATCGGCAGCGGTGTCCGCACGAACGTGGTGACCCATCGCGTGGTGATGACGTCGGATAGATCGGTGATGTGATCGCTGTGCAGGTGCGTCAGCAGTAGCGCGGTCAGGTTGGCCGCACCGACCCCCGCCGCGGCCGCCCGCATGAGGGCGCCGCGACCGCAGTCGACCAGGAATGACTGGTCACCTGCCGTCACCAGGGTTGACGGCCCGGCGCGGTTGGGGTCGACCATGGGACTTCCGGTGCCCAGCAGGGTGATGGCGATCATGGTGTCGTTTCTACCCGCCGTCCAACTCCGTTGATTCAGGACTCAGGCAGCCTGCCACTCGCACTTCTTGTGCGTGGGTTCTGACTCAACGGTTCGTTTGCGTCCGCGGCGACCGGGTACGTCCTAGCCTGGTGTGAGGTCGATCACAAAGGAGTGAACGATGCGCATCGCGGACATTTTGCGAAGCAAGGGCTCGCTGGTGGCCACCGTCACCGAGACCACCACGGTGACGGGTCTCCTCGCCGAACTGGCCACCCACAACATCGGCGCGATGGTGGTCGTCGGGCCGGACGGGGTGGTCGGCATGGTGTCCGAGCGCGACGTGGTGCGCAACCTGCACCAGCACGGGCCCGAACTGCTGCGCAGGCAGGTCGGCGACATCATGACCACGGTCCTGGTGAGCTGCACCCCCGACGACGCGGTCGACGACCTGAGCGCGCTGATGACCAACAACCGGGTGCGGCACGTCCCGGTGCTGGAGAACGGCCGGCTGGTCGGCATCGTCAGCATCGGTGATGTGGTGAAGAACCGGATGGAGGAGTTGCAGGTCGAGCACGAGCACTTGCACGCCTACATCACGCAGGGCGGCTGACCCCGGCGGTTACCCGGGCGCCCCGGTGCCTTCCAGTGCGGCGGCCACGGTGGGGTGTACCGGCAGGACGTCGCCCAGGCCGGTGACCTCGATGGGCCGGGTCACCACCGGGTGCTTGGCAACGAGCGTCATCGTGACGTCTTGCGCCGCCGCCTCGTCGCGACAGTCCAGCATGGCGTTCAATCCGGCGCTGCCGAAGTAGCTGACCTCCGTCAGGTCGACCACCAGTAGCCGGGAGGGCTGCTGCGCGGCGGCCGGCAGCGCGCCGCGCAGACCGGTGCGCAGCGCGTCGGCCGAGGCGGCGTCGAGGTCGCCGGCGACCCGTACGACGACGGCGTCGTGCACCTGATCCTCGGAGACCGTCAACGGCGGCATTCGGTGATCAGCCTCGTTTACCGGCGCGCTCGTGCACCGTCAGCAACAGATGATCGAAGGCGTTGCGCAGCGACGCGGGCGGGGCCGGCATCTCGCTGAACCCCTCGACCAGTTCGGCGGCCAGGTCGCGCAGCTTGGTGTTGGTCTGCTGCGAGCGCCACTGCAGGATCCGGAAGGCCTGGTCGGCATTGATCTTGTAGACCATCATCAGTGCGCCCTTGGCCTGTTCGATCACCGCGCGGGCCGCGACCACCCCCGGCAGTTCGTCGCTCAGCACCGACTTGCGGGTCTCGTCGAAGGTGTCGGTCAGATCGATGTAGTGTCCGGCCGTGCCCACCACGGCGCCGGACTCGTCGACCATGCGATCGGCCACCACGACCACCTGGTGCACCGCCCCTGCGGTGTCGATCACGCGGTGGGTGTTGGAGAACGGCTCACCGTTGTGCAGGGCGCGGTCGAGTAGTTCCTGCACGTGGAGGCGGTCGTCGGGGTGCTTGTGCGACAGCACCAGCGCGCTGGTCGGCACGACCGAGCCCGGCGCGTACCCGTGCATCGCGGCGACCTCGTCGGACCACTCCCAGCGCTCGCCGACGAACCAGAACCGGAAGGTGCCGACCAGCACGTCTTCGCCGTGGTCGGGCTGCTGATCGAACCGGTGCAGCGCGCCAGAACCGGACATGCTCGCAGTATGGCACGGCATTTGACGGCGGGTATCGCCGAACGGATCAGCTCCAGGAGTACTCGACGCGCAGTCGGGCGGCCACCAGTTCGAAGGTGCTCCGGTCCAGGATCGCGCCCTCGCGGCGGATGCCCTCCTCGGGGACGTCAAGCACCCGGTCCAGGCGCACCCAGCTGGGCCGCCCGTCATAGTCCCAGGCGCCCGCGCCGATGCCGATCCAGTTCGGATCGTCCCGGTGGTGGTCCTGGCTGGACAGCATCAGGCCGAGCAGAATGCGCCGGTCCCTGCCGACGACCAGAACCGGCCGGTCCTTGCCGCGGGTGGGATCGTCCTCGTAGGCCACCCAGGTCCAGACGATCTCGCCCGGGTCGGCGCGGCCGTCGAGATCGGGTGCGTAGCTCACCTCGCGGGCCCGGTGCGCGGTCGGGACGCTGCTGCGGGTGACCGGACGGCCCGCGGTGATCGCCGTCGGAGGCTCGGTGGCGATGGTGCTGGCGAGCAGCGCGTCGATACCCATCCGGATGCCGTGCTGGATGAGTTTGGGGGCCTCGTTGAACACCAGGTTCTCGGCGAACCGCTGCAACGTCTTCCACTGCGACGCCATTCTCGACAGCATAGGCGAGGCCCGACGGGCGGGTCGGGGCGCGCAATTGTGCTCCGGGACTCCGGTGTCGATACCCTTGACATGCCACACCCCGGCACGAGTGCCGCCCGACCAGGAGATTCCCATCAGCAGTTTCGCCGACCAGACCTTCACCGCGCCGGCGCAGATTCGGAACTTCTGCATCATCGCCCACATCGATCACGGCAAGTCGACGCT
>JAGQTW010000094.1 GCA_020438785.1 Mycobacterium sp.
CGAACCCTGGAACATGAACTAACCGCACGACAACGAGAAAGGCCCTCGGAGCTCACCGAGGGCCTTTCTCGTTGTCGAAGCAGCAGAGCCGCTATTCGTCGCTGGTGGCCTCGAAGTGGCTCGACTTCGGGCCCGGGAGGGTGTCCTTCCCGCCGAGGGCGTCGCGGATCTCCTCGAGGAGCCGGATCTGGGCGTCCTCGGCAGCCTCGGCCTTGCCCTTGCTGCGCAGCTTGTTGTAAGGCAGCACCACCAGGAAGTAGACGACGGCGGCGACCAGCACGAAGTTGATGGCGGCGGACAGCACGACGTTGAGGTCGATGGTCTGCTCACCGCCGATGTCGATGCGCAGGATGCCGTACTCGGCGTCCTTGCCCGCGCCGATGCGGTTGATCAGCGGCTGGATGACGCTGTCGGTGAACTTGGTGACCAGCGCGGTGAAGGCGGTACCGATGACCACCGCGACCGACAGATCGATGATGTTGCCGCGGGAGAGGAACTCCCTGAAGCCCTTGAGCACGAGAATGGCCTTTCTTGCCAGGTGTTGAAGCGTTCGGCGTGGAAGCGTAGCCCGTTACCGGGCGCGGGGCGGACTCAGTGGATCGTGAGCGTGACGGTCTGCACCAGTGTGGCACCGGCCAGGGCGTTCGCGGCCGCACCGGGCAGGGCCACCAGAACCACCCGATCGTTGCCGCCCCCGGCGGTATTCGGCTTCGCGGAGACCAGCACGACGATCGCGTTGGCCGCCAGCAGTCGTGGTGCCGCGTCGCTGCTTGCCGACGGCGCGCCCAGCACGTCGACGACGTCGCCGCTGCGGATCAGGTCCAGGACCGCGGCGTCGGCCAGGTGCAGTGGCACGATGCGGGCGTCGGGTCCGGCGGCCAGCCCGGCCAGGCGTGGTCCCAGGATGCGGGCGTCGGTCAGCACCTCGCCGCGGCGGGCCGGCCCGGCCAGCGTCGCACCGACCACGGAGCCCGGACTTGATTGCGCTCCCTCGGGAAGGGTTGTCGCAGAACGCTTTTCGATGCGCACATCCTCGACCGTCAAGGGGGTGCCGGGGCTGAGATCGTGTGCGGCGACCATCACGTCGGCGTGTTCGTCGGCCGGGTCCGGGCGCAGCGCGGCGAATGCGGCGAGCAGCACCAGAACGCCCGCGGCGATGCGGCGGGCCGCCAGGGTGCGGGTGAAGTCCGGCCGCAAGGCGCGCCGGATCCGCTCGGCGAGGGATGGATCGAGCGACTCGCCCATGGCCGTCAGGCTAGGGCCGCGCCGCCCCGGGGGCGGCCGTGTGGGGGGCGCCCTGTGGATGGACCGCTAGCTGGTGGCGGCCGCGGCGGGTGCCGGGGTGGCCGCCTTCGAACTCGACGCGCTCGATGAGCTGTCGGTGGAACCGGAGGACTTCTCCGAACTCGAGGACTTTTCCGAACTGGACTTGTCCGACCCCGTCGAGGAGTCCGACTTGGCGCCGGACGAGCTCTTGGTCGACTCCCGGCTGTCGGTCCGGTAGAAACCACTGCCCTTGAACACAACACCGACCGAGTTGAAGAGCTTGCGCAGCCGGCCGGAGCACTGCGGGCAGGTGGTCAGCGCGTCGTCAGTGAACGCCTGCACGGCATCGAAGCGGTTGTCGCACTCGGTGCAGGCGTAGCTGTAGGTCGGCACATGAACCTCCGGACGGACTCGGCTTGTTAGCACTCTAGCGTGCCAAGTGCCAGAACGGCTATGTGTCGAAGATCATTCCCGACGCCCGGCCGGCGGCTCACCCAACACCACCAGGCCGTTCCCGGGCGTGAGGGCGTGCGTCATGCGCACGTCGTGGGGTTCGCCGGGCAGCTCCGCGACCAGCTCGTCGTCGCGTACCACCGCGATCAGACGGGCGCCCGGTGCCCGCAGCGGCAGCGAACGGTCGTAGTACCCGCCACCGCGCCCGAGCCGGATGCCGCTGCGGTCGACGGCCAGCGCGGGCACCAGGATCACGGTGGCCTGGCCGATCGTCCCCGGGGGCAGCCCCGGTTCGGCCGGTTCGAGCAGCCCGAACCGACCCTCGCGCAGCGCCCCGGGGCGGTATTCCCCCCACCACAAGGCCTCGGGGGCGCCGTCCGCGCCGGTGCGGGTGATCGGCAGCAGCACCCGGCCGCAGCGCTGCAGGCACCGGTCCACCAGGGCGGGCGAGCCGGGTTCGGCCCCGACCGGCAGGTATGCGCACACGATGTCGGCGGGGCCGAGGACGGTGTCGAGGTGGTCGCACAGCCGCAGCGCCTCGGCCCGGCGCACTTCCTCCGGCACGGTGCGCCGGGCGGCCAGCACCGCGGTCCTGCGCTGAGCTTTGCTACCGGCGAGCACGTCGTCCACCTTGTCAGCGCCCGCCGGGATCGCGCCATACCGAACACCAAACGGGTTGGGCTTCGACACGGCTCGGGAAATCCCGGCGGCTACCGCCGGGCTGCGGTTGACTTTGCGTTGGATCGTGACGACCATGGCCCCGACTTGCGGCGATGGTCGGTGGCGCGACCAGGCCTGACCCCCTGACCGAACCGTAGGGGCCGCGGCGGGCCCGCGCCGATCCCGGGTCGAGGCAGAAAGGCGCGCGGTGCGTTCGGTAGAGGAACAGCAGGCCAGGGTGACGGCCGCTGCGGTGGCGCCGAGGCCGGTGCGGGTGGCGATCGCCGAGGCGCAGGGTCTGATGTGCGCCGAGGAGGTCATCAACGAACAGCCCCTGCCGGGCTTCGATCAGGCCGCCATCGATGGCTACGCGGTGCGCAGCGTCGACGTCCTGGGCGGTGGCGGGGATGACGGCGAGGACGCCGAGGGCGAGATCAGCCTGCCGGTGATGGGCGTGATCGAGGCGGGCGCGCGCACGCCGAGCCGATTGCAGCCGCGCCAGGCGGCCCGGGTGCAGACCGGCGCCCCGATGCCCACGCTGGCCGATGCGGTGCTGCCGCTGCGCTGGACCGACGGCGGCCAGTCCCGGGTGCGGGTGCTGCGCGGAGTGCGATCGGGCGCCTACGTCCGGCGGGCCGGCGACGACGTGCAGCCGGGCGACGTCGCGGTGCGGGCCGGGGCGATCATCGGCGCCGCGCAGGTCGGCCTGCTGGCGGCGGTGGGCCGGGAGCGGGTGCTGGTGCACCCGCGGCCGCGGCTGACCGTGATGAGCGTCGGTGGCGAGCTGGTCGACATCTCCCGGACGCCGGGCAACGGCCAGGTCTATGACGTCAACTCCTACGCGCTGGCGGCGGCGGCTCGCGACGCCGGCGCCGAGGTGAACCGGCTCGGGATCGTCAGCACCGAGCCCAAGGAACTGCGCGAGGTGGTCGAGGGTCAGCTGAACCGGGCCGAGGTCGTGGTCATCGCGGGCGCGGTGGGCGGGGCCGCCGCCGAGAGCGTGCGCTCGGTGCTGTCCAAGCTCGGCGAGATGGAGGTGGCCCGGATCGCGATGCACCCGGGCTCGGTGCAGGGCTTCGGCCAGCTGGGCCGCGAGGGCGTTCCGACCTTCCTGCTGCCCGCGAACCCGGTCAGCGCCCTGGTCGTCTTCGAGGTGATGGTGCGGCCGCTGATCCGGCTGTCGCTGGGCAAGCGCCAGCCGATGCGCCGGGTGGTGCAGGCCCGCGCGCTGTCGCCGATCACCTCGGTGCCCGGCCGTACCGGCTTCCTGCGCGGGCAGCTGATGCGGGACCAGGACACCGGCGAGTATCTGGTGCAGGCGCTGGGCGGGGCGCCGGGCTCGTCGTCGCACCTGCTCGCGACGCTGGCGGAGGCGAACTGCCTGGTGGTGGTGCCCGCCGAGGTCGATCAGGTGCGCACCGGGGAGATCGTCGACGTCGCCTTCCTGGCACAACGCGGCTGACGACCCGCGTGAATCTGTGGCGGAACAGCTCCGTTCATCCGGGCTGGCCGAGCCCGGTGGGCCCGCTGCGGGTGGCCGCCGGTGTGATCCGGTTGCGCCCGGTGCGGATGCGCGACGCCGCGCAGTGGAGCCGGATCCGGCTGGCCGACCGCTCGTTGCTGGAGCCGTGGGAGCCGACCGCCGAGGTGGATTGGGGCGTGCGGCATGCGGTCTCGTCGTGGCCGGCGGTGTGTTCCGGGCTGCGCTCCGAGGCCCGCAGGGGCCGGATGCTGCCCTACGTCATCGAGGTCGACGGCCAGTTCCGGGGCCAGCTGACCATCGGGAACGTCACCCACGGCGCGCTGCGCTCGGCGTGGATCGGCTACTGGGTCGCCAGCGATGTGACCGGGGGCGGCGTGGCGACCGGTGCGCTGGCCCTCGGCCTGGACCACTGCTTCGGCCCGGTGACACTGCACCGGGTGGAGGCCACCGTCCGGCCGGAGAACGCCGCCAGCCGCGCGGTGTTGGCCAAGGTCGGATTCCGCGAGGAGGGCCTGTTGCGCCGTTATCTCGACGTCGACGGGGCGTGGCGCGACCACCTGCTGGTGGCGCTGACGGTGGAGGAGATCGAGGGCTCGGTGACCGGGGGACTGGTGCAACGGGGGCTTGCCCGCTGGGCCTGATCCGGGGTCGATCGGGACACGCCGTGTTACTGCTGTGACATTTGTTGCTGTTGGTGCTTGTGTGGGTCGAATTACAAGTGTGTAATTGAGTGCGGCGCGCCGTCCCAGGTTGCGTAGGTCACGGACCTAGCCTGGACGGGAAAGGAGCAGGCCACATGCCAAGCATCCCCCAGTCATTGCTCTGGATCTCGCTCGTGGTGCTCTGGCTGTTCGTTCTGGTGCCCATGCTCATCAGCAAGCGCGACACCGTCCGGCGGACCAGTGACGTCGCCCTGGCGACCCGGGTCCTCAACAGCGGTGCCAAGTCGCGCCTGATCAAGCGCGGTGGCCCGGCGACCGGGCACCGGCACGATCCGGACTGGCAGCCCGAGGCCGACGAGTTCGACGACATCGACGAGGCCGACCCGGTTCCCCCCACCCGCAGCCGCACCCGGTCCGTGGTCGTCATCGCCGCCGTGGCCGAGGAGACCGAGCCGGACTACCTCGATGTCGACGTGGTCGACGAGGACTCCGGTGCCCTGCCGGTCGGCGGTGGCGCCGCCCGCGCGCAGAAGGTGCAGAACGTTCAGCCCACCCTGTTCGACGAGACGGTCGAATCGGACCAAGCCGAGGCGCCGGCCCAGCCCGAGGCCCCGGTCGAGGACGAGGAACTCGACGAGGCCGAAACGATCGCCGAGGGCGATGCCACCGATCAGTTCGAGGCCATCGTCGGAGCCGCTGGGCCGGCGACATCCGCCGTCGACGACGCTGGGCCGGCGACATCCGGATTCGACGACGACCCGCAGGACGGCACGGCCGACGAATACGAATACGTCGAGGACACATCGGGTTTGGAGGCGGAGGACGAGCCCGCCACCACGATGACGCCGCGCGTCGGCCGGTCCCGCCGCCTCGATTCGACCACCGCCGCCGCCGTCAGCGCCCGCAAGTACCGCTTCCGCAAGCGGGTGCTGATGGTGATGTCGGCGCTGATGGTCGCCACCGCGGCGCTGTCCTTCACGGTGAACTCGGAACTGTGGTGGCTCTTCGGCGCCTCTGCGGGCGTCACCGTCCTGTACCTGGGCTATTTGCGCCGCCAGACCCGCATCGAGGCGCAGGTCCGCAGGCGCCGCCAGCAGCGGATGGCGCGCTCGCGCCTCGGGGTGGAGAACACCGAGGACCGCGACTTCGACCTGGTGCCGGCCCGGCTGCGCCGACCGGGGGCCGCGGTGCTCGACATCGACGACGAGGACCCGATCTTCGAGCACCTCGACGAGGTTCCGTTCGCGCGGCACTACGACCTGCCGCGCGCGGCCGGTCAGTAGCCGGCCGTTTTCCTGCGGGCCCGCCGAAACTGGTAGCCTGCTAGCGATTAAGGGGCTATGGCGCAGTTGGTAGCGCGACTCGTTCGCATCGAGTAGGTCAGGGGTTCGATTCCCCTTAGCTCCACCAGGGAAACGCGGCTAGACGGACCGCATTGAATGCGAACATCCGTCCGCGTATGTCGACCGCGATCGCCGGGGAATTCGGTTGGCTCACCACCGCAGAGGGTGTCGAGGACACCGAGACCCGGGTCCGGTTGGTCGAACCCGGGGTCGATCGAGTTCAGGGATATCTGATTGGGCGCCCGGCGCCGGTGCCGATTCGTCTCTAGACTCCCGCAATGTCAACGGCCAAGAGGATCGTCTTCATCGGGGCGGCCGGCGAGATGTGCCGGGTGGCGATCCAACGTTTCGCCGAGGCGGTCGAGGGCGCGGACTGGAAGCTGGAGCTCTACGACATCCGCCCGGAAGTGCTTGACGACGTGGTGGAGTTGCTGCCGAGCGGTTCGGCGTCCGTCGGCTCGTTCGACCTCTTCGATGGTGTCGCGCTGAGTTCGGCGATCGAGGGTGCCGCACTCGTCGTGCTGGGCGCTGGGCCCTACATCCGCACGGCGGAGCCGGTCCGGGCGGCATGCATCGACAACAAGGTGGCCTACCTGGACCTCGACGACGATGAGGCCAGCACGCGCGCGGCACTGGTGCTCGACGCTGCCGCCAGGGCAGCCGATGTGCCGATCTTCGTCGGGTGTGGCGCGTCGCCCGGGCTGACCAACGTGATGGCCGTCGACGCGGCGCGCGACATGGACTCCGTGGACCGTATCGACGTCTGTTGGGTGACCGGCGACGAGGGAGCGGTCCCGTTCGGGCGTGCGGTGCTCGACCATGCCATTCGTGGGTTCGCCGGCCAGTGCCAGACCTGGGAGCACGGCCGCCCCGCAACCCATCAGACCTTCGTGGAAACCGACGTGTTCGCGCTGGGCGACTCGTTCGGTGCCGCCTACCGGCTGTATGAGTGTGCGCATCCGGAAGCCGTGACGATGCCCCGACGCTGGCCGCAGGCAGACCGGATCCGTGTTCTCGGGGCTATCGACCCGCCGCCGGTCAACGGTGTCATGCGGGGCGTCGCCCTGGCTGTGCAGAGCGGCCAGATATCGATGGACCAGGCCATCGACTTCGTCAATGACGTCATGACCGACAAGACCGGATCGCCAGCCGTCTGGCGGCACGCCCTGTCGGGACTCTGGGGCGTGATCCGTCGTCGCGAGATCGGCGCGGGCGAGGTGCTGAAGTATCTTGCGGCAGCGGCACTTCGCAAACACCCCGACTATCGCGGAATCACTTACGTGCGGGTTACCGGGAAGCGAAACGGCGAGCAGGTCGTGTCGATCCGGCGAGTACCCGTCAGCGGCCCCGGGACGAATCTCGCCAGCATGGCGGCCGCCACCGGCGCGGCGACCGCAGCGTTCATGGTGCTGGCCCTGGAAGAAATCGGTCAGCGCTCGGGCGTACTGGCACCCGAGGATTGGGCGAACCCGGAGAAGTTCTACGAGGTCCTCGCGCGGGTCGGCCACGCACAGCTGCCTGCGATCATCGAATCGGTGGTTGTGCGGGCACCGCAGTGATGTCGCGGCTCTCCCGAACGGCCGGTCAGTGGCCCAGCTGTATCGCGACGCCGTTGTTCTGCAACTGGGCGAAGGTGTAGCTGAACTCGCCGCGGTGCCCCACCGAGACCACGTAGCGATCCTGGCCCTCGGTGATCGGGAAGCCGAAGGTGAACGTGCAGGTGGCGCTGTCGCCGTGGCCCTGGCCGAGTGCGGTGGTGGCCAGGATCTCGCGCTTGCCGTTGGTGACGGTGACCTGGGTGTGCGGGCCGATATCGGAGTAACCGTTCGCTCCCGAGCACGACGCGTCGTCCGCGGCGATGGCGCCGAACCCCGCTGCGTCGGTCAGCACGAAAGTCCCTGACACCGTGACGGTCTCGAGGATGTGGAACCCCTTGGAGAACTCTCGGCAGAACACGTCGACGGCGATCTTGTCCGCCGCGGGACCCTGCTGCGGGCCACCCTCGTCGAGTTGCCTGCAGACCTGCCTGCCGTGGGCGAGCGCATTGGCGTCCGAGGTGAACTGACCTTCCACCCCGGCGTTCTTGAGCGCCGACAGGTACTCGGCGTCGGGCGTGGGCTGCCGGTGCCGGTGCAGCAGCAGGCCCCAGAGCACGGCGCCCAGCAGCACGATGACGACCGTGGCGGCCCCGGTGGCCAGCCACGTCGACCGGATGCTGGTCCTGCTCCGGGCCGGCAGCGCGACGTAGCCCGGGAGCAGCCGACCGCCGTCGGGGTCACCGGCCTGCTTCTTGCCGTCGCGCACCCGGTCGGTGGGGCGGCCGGCCACGTAGTAGCGGCCCTCGTGGCGCGCCGTCGGGTCGGGTCGCCACCCCGTCATCGCGGTGCCGTCCGGGGGGCCACATCTGGGGCAGATGCCGGTGTCGCCGACCTCGCCGCCGCAGTACGGACAGGTCATCGCGGTGCTGTGGCCCCCACGCCGATGGTGATGTGCGGCGACGCCGCCGGGTCGAGCCACCGCAGCACCGAGCGCATCTCGTCGACGCCGATCGCCACGCATCCCCAGGTGGGGTCACCATCGCTGACATGCAGGAAGATCCCGGACGAGTTCCCCGGCACGCGCTGCGGGTTGACCGCGATGTTGACCGCGTAGTCGTAGATCGAACCCGAGTCGTAGAGGTTCTCGGCGTCCGACGACGGGCTCGACGCCCCGTGGGTGTGCAGGTTGTAGGTGGGTGAGTCGGGGTCCTCGTCCCACCAATCCTGGTCGCTGGTCTGGAAGTACGGCATCTTCGTGCCCGGGTTGGGCCGGCGGCCGAAGGCCTGGTCGAGCGGGAAGGTGCCCACCGGGGTGCGGAACACGTCGTCCGCGGGCGCGCCGACCCCGAGCTCGCCGACAACGGCGGGCGTCGGACCCAGCACGGTTCGCCAGTCCGGGCCGACGCGCTCGTAGGCGGTGAGCGTGCCCGTGGTGGAACGGGCGGCGGGCACGCTGACGATGATCAGCTGGGCCGTCGCCGCGCCGGGGGGATCCGCCGGCGCCGAGGGCGGGGGTCCCGCGCCGAGCAGCGCGAGGGCCAGGGCCGTCGCGACCGCGAGCCGCCGCGATCGCCGAACCCGCAGTTGCATCCCAATAAAATACTGCCGCCCTCACGCGGGCGGAGGATCTACGGCCGGGATCAGTCGGTCGCGCGGGATGCGAAGTGAACGGTGGCGAAGCCGGTGCTCAGCGACACGTAGCGGGCATCGACGAGCCCGGCCTCCGTCATCGCCGCGCTGAGTTCGTCCCGGGAGAGCCAGGTGCGGATCGAATCGGAGGTGTAGCGGTGCGCGTCGTTATGCCAGGCCACCGCCCACCCCACCCTGGGCATCAGGGTGAAGTAGAAGGTGTCGTGCACGGCCCTGAGCGGCTTCGACGTCGGGGTGCTGAAGTCGAGCACCATCAACCGCCCGCCGGGCCGCAGCACGCGGCGGAACTCGCGCAGGGCCAGGGCGCGATCGGCGACGTTGCGCAACCCGAAGCCGATCGTCACCACGTCGAAGGATGCGTCCGGCCAGTGCAGGTCCATGGCGTCGCCCTCCTGGAAGTCGACGGACCCGTGGTCGCGGCGGCGGGCCACCTCGAGCATCGGCACGCAGGAGTCCACCCCCACCACCCGGCCGGTGGGCCCCACCGCCGCCGCCTCGAGGATCGCCAGGTCGCCCGTCCCGGTCGCGACGTCGAGCACCCGGTCACCGGGGCGCAGCGCGAGAAGTTCCATGGCCTGGCGCTTCCACAACCGGTGCAGCCCGAACGTCCACACATCGGTCATCACGTTGTAGCGGCCGGCCAACGCGGAGAACAGATCGTTCACGTATCCGCTCTTGGCCTCGTTCGACTCGTTCCAGCGCTGGGTCACCACACCGTTGCCAACGATCTGAGCCGCCGAAAAGTTCAAATGCAGGCCGCGCCGCCGCGCACAGCCAACCGACAGTTTCGCCCAAGCCGTTCGGCAGCGGCTTCACAGCGACCTGTACGCGCAGCCGACGGAACCCGTGGGGTGGGGCGGAGATACTCGAACCGCACGCTTGATCACTCAACCAACGATCCAGGGGGTCACATTGAGCGTCAAACGAATCGGTGCGGTAGCCGGGCTCGGAGCGCTCGGCGTCCTCGCCGCGGCGTTGGTGTCCCAGGGGGCGCCGGCCGAACTCCAGGCGAACACGTTCGGCGGCGCCGGCGCGACGGTGCTGCCGTCCTCGGACGTCGGCACGAACGTCGTGGCGACCAGCACGGTGATGCAGGGGCCGGTCGTCAAGGCGACGTTCTTCGGCAAGTCCTAACGGCGCCGACCCCTCGGGCAACCACCACCGACGCCCGCCCGGGGCACCCCGAACCACCCATTATCCTCGCTTTCTGGCGAACAACCGTGCGCTCACGCTAGGTTGTCCAGCAAACCGAGCGACCGGAGGGTGAGTGGGGGTGTCGATTCCGACCGCGACCGTGCAAACCAGCGGTCGGCGGGCGGTCGTCGCGGTGTGGTACGGCGTCATCTGCCACACCGGCTTCGTCCTGGCGTTGGCGAGCATGATGGTCGCCATGTACTTCGGCATGAGCCGGTCGCTGGGCAGGGTGCCGCAGCCGTGGGGCTGGGTTGCGAATGCCGCTCTCCTGCTTGCCTTTCCGGTGCTGCATTCGATTCTGTTGAGCACCCGGGGGCGCGCGGTGCTGGCGCGTTTGGCGCCGGCGGGTACCGGGGCCACCCTCAGCACCACCACATACGTGATCATCGCCTCGGCTCAGGTGTTCGCGCTGTTCGCCCTGTGGACACCGAGCGGGACCATCTGGTGGCATGCCCGCTCGGCCGGCCTGGCGGCCGTGGATCTGCTCTACGCCGCGTCCTGGCTACTGCTGGGCAAAGCCATCCTGGACGCCGGACTGAACCTGCACACCGGCAGCATCGGCTGGACCGCGCTGCTGCGCGGGAGCAAGCCGATGTATCCGCAAATGCCCAGCACAGGCCTATTTAGGTTCACCCGGCAGCCGATCTACGTGGCGTTCGCGCTCACCGTGTGGACCGTGCCGACCTGGACCCCGGACCAACTCGCCGTCGCCGTTACCCTGACCGCGTACTGCCTGATCGGACCCCTGTTCAAGGAGGCCCGGTTCCGGCGCGTGCACGGCTCGGCGTTCGACCGCTACGCCGGCGCCGTGCCGTACTGGCTGCCCTGGCCCCGGAAGTCGGGGTAGGGCGGATGCTGCGCCGGATCGCGCTGCTGGCGATTGCCGCGCCGCGGCGCGTCCTCGTCGTCGCCGTGCTGGCGATGATCGCCGTCGGGATCTTCGGTGTCCCGGTCGCCGGGCACCTGTCGTCCGGCGGGTTGCAGGACCCGAACGCCGAGTCGGCGCGGGCAGCGAAACTGCTGACCGACAAGTTCGGCCAGGGTGACGCGCAGCTGGTGGTCGTCGTCACAGCGCAGGACGGCTTCGACAGCCCGAGGGCCCGGGCGACGGCCACCGACATCGTCGACCAGTTGCAGCGTTCCGGTCACGTCGCCTCCGTCACCTCGGCGTGGACCGTACCGCCCGGGGCCGGCTCCGATCTGGTCAGCAGCGACAAGAAGTCCGGTCTGATCGTCGCCGGTATCACCGGTTCGGAGAGCACCCAGCTGGAGTACACCGAGTCGCTGACCAAGCAGATCGCCAGGGACACCGACGGCATCATGGTGCGCTCCGGCGGGGTCGCCATGGTGAACCTGCAGATCACCCGGCAGTCGCAGCGCGACCTGCTGCTGCTGGAGTCCATCGTGGTGCCGCTGAGCTTCATCGTCCTGCTGTGGGTGTTCGGCGGGCTGTTCGCCGCCGCGCTGCCGGTCGGCGTCGGCATCATGGCGATCCTGGGATCCCTTGCGGTACTGCGGGTCACGACCTTCTTCACCGATGTGTCGATCTTCGCGCTCAACCTCACCACCGCGATGGGCCTGGCATTGGCCATCGATTACACGCTGCTGATGATCAGCCGCTACCGCGACGAACTGGCCGAAGGCGCCGAGCGTCCGGACGCCCTGATGACGATGATGGTGTCGGCCGGTCGCACGGTGCTGTTCTCGGCGACCACCGTCGCCCTGTCGATGGCCGTGATGGCGCTGTTCCCGATGTACTTCCTGCGGTCGTTCGCCTATGCCGGGGTGGCCACCGTCGCGTTCGCGGCACTGGCGGCCATCGTGATCACGCCGGCGGCGATCACGCTGCTCGGCGACCGCATCGACGCGCTCGACGTGCGCAGGCTGATCCGTCGGGTGCTGCGCCGCCCGGAGCCGCAGCCCCGCCCGATCGAGCAGCAGTTCTGGTACCGCTCAACACGATTCGTGATGCGCCGCGCGCTGCCGATCGGTCTGGCGGGGGTGGCGGTGCTGATCGTGCTCGGCGCGCCGTTCTTCGGGGTGCGTCCGGGATTCCCCGACGACCGGGTGCTGCCGAAGTCCGCCTCGGCGCACCAGGTGGGTGACCAGCTGCGCAGCGACTTCACCAACAGCTCGGCGACGGCCGTGCAGATCCTGATCCCCGACTCGACCGGACTCGACGACCGGGCCATCTCGATGTACGCCGAACGGCTGTCCCGGGTGTCCGACGTCTCGGCGGTGTCGGCGCCCGGCGGAACCTACGTCAACGGCGCGCTCGTGGGGCCGCCGTCGGCCGCCACCGGCACCCAGTCCGGAACCACCCTGCTGACCGTCGACAGCGTCGCGCCGCTGTTCTCCGACCGCTCGGACCGCCAGCTGGACTCCCTGCACGCGATGGCCCCGCCCGGCGGCCGGGCGGTCGAGTTCGCCGGCACGGCGCAGACCAACCGCGACAGCGTCCATGCGATCACTTCGCGGCTGCCCGTGGTGCTCGGACTGATCGCGGTGATCACCCTGGTCCTGCTGTTCCTGCTGACCGGCAGCGTGGTGCTTCCGGTCAAGGCGGTGCTGCTGAACATCCTCTCGCTGTCGGCGGCGTTCGGTGCGATGGTGTGGATCTTCCAGGACGGCCATCTCGGCGGGTTGGGGACGACCCCGACCGGCACCCTGGTCGCCAACATTCCGGTGCTGCTGTTCTGCATCGCGTTCGGGTTGTCCATGGACTACGAGGTGTTCCTGGTCTCGCGGATCCGGGAGTTCTGGCTCGAGTCGCCCCGCGGCCCCGGCGACAACGACGAGTCCGTCGCCCTGGGCGTTGCGCACACCGGGCGGGTGATCACCGCGGCGGCGCTGATCATGGCGATCTCGTTCGCCGCGCTGATCGCCGCCCACGTCGCCTTCATGCGGATGTTCGGCCTCGGTTTGAGCCTTGCTGTGCTCGTGGACGCGACCCTGGTCCGGATGGTGCTGGTGCCGGCGTTCATGCACGTGATGGGCAGGTGGAACTGGTGGGCACCGAAGCCGCTGGTGAAGGTTCACAGTTTGCTGGGGATTAGCGAATCCGGCAACAACCGGCATACTGGTTAAGTGTCCAACAGCAGCGCACGGCGGCCGGGACGGGTTGAACCAAACCCTTCGGCTGCTCGTGACCAGAACATGAGTCCCATCAGCGTTATCGCCGGCGTGCACGGCGCGGTACCGCCGCACCGCTACAGCCAGGCCGAGATCACCGATGCGTTCGTCGAACTGCCCGCGTTCCAGGGCTTCGAGAAGCTCGTCCGGGGCCTGCACGCCAACGCCAAGGTCGACTACCGCAACCTGGTGCTGCCCATCGAGGCCTATCCGCAGCTGACCGATTTCGGCGCGGCGAACGACCTGTTCATCGAGCACGCCGTCGAACTCGGGTGTGCCGCGCTGTCCGGCGCTCTGGAAGAGGCCGGCCTGGCGCCGCAGGACGTCGACGTCATCATCTCGACGACCGTCACCGGGATCGCGGTGCCGTCGCTGGACGCGCGGATCGCCGGCCGGCTGGGGCTGCGCCCCGACGTGCGGCGGGTGCCGATGTTCGGCCTCGGTTGCGTGGCGGGAGCGGCCGGTGTCGCGCGCCTGCACGACTACCTGCGCGGCGCGCCCGACGACGTCGCGGTCCTGGTCGCCGTCGAGTTGTGCTCGCTGACCTTTCCCGCCCTCAAGGCCGAGGTCAGCGGGCTCGTCGGCAGCGCGCTGTTCGCCGACGGCGCGGCGGCGGTGGTGGCGGTCGGCGAACGCCGTGCCGAGCGGATCGGCGCCGGCGGGCCGGACGTGCTCGACTCGCGCAGCCACCTCTACCCGGACTCGCTGCGCACGATGGGCTGGGACGTCGACTCCTCCGGGCTGCAGCTGGTGCTGTCCGCGGACCTGCCGGAGGTCATCGAGCGCTACCTGCAGGCCGATGTCACGGAGTTCCTGGCGACCCACGACCTCGGCCTCGACGACATCGGCGTCTACGTCAGCCACCCCGGTGGCCCGAAGATCATCGAGGCGATCGTCTCGAGCCTGGGCCTGCCCGACGACGCGCTGGAACTCACCTGGCGCTCACTGGCCGAGATCGGCAACATCTCCTCGGCCTCGGTGCTGCACGTGCTGCGCGACACCATGGCCAAGCGGCCGCCCAGCGGCCGCGGGCTGATGATGGCGATGGGGCCGGGGTTCTGCTCCGAGTTGCTGTTGCTCAACTGGCACTGACGCAGCCATGGGTTGGTATCTGCTCCTGATCGCCGCGGTGGCGGTCGAGCGCCTGGCCGAGCTGGTGGTCGCCCGGCGAAACCTGGCCTGGAGCCGAGCGCACGGCGGCGTCGAGTTCGGCGCCGCGCACTACCCGGTGATGGTCGTGCTGCACACCGGCTTGCTTCTCGGATGTGTGGCCGAGGTCGCCTGGCTGGGCCGCCCGTTCCTGCCCGCGCTGGGCTGGCCGATGCTGGCGATCGTGCTCGGCGCCCAGGGGCTGCGGTGGTGGTGCATCACCTCCCTGGGTCATCGGTGGAACACCCGGGTCGTGGTGGTTCCCGGCGCGCCGCGGGTCACCGGCGGCCCGTATCGCTATCTGCCGCACCCGAACTACCTCGCGGTGATCGCCGAGGGAGTGGCCCTGCCCCTGGTGCACACCGCGTGGCTGACCGCGCTGGTGTTCACGGTGGCGAACGCGATGCTGCTGCGCACCCGGATCGGCACCGAGAACCGCGCGCTGGCGAGCCTGACATGATCGATCTCCTCGTCGTGGGTGGCGGACCGGCCGGGCTGGTCACCGGCCTGCATGCCGCCCGGGCCGGACTCGACGTCGTCGTCGCCGACCGCAGGCAGGGGCCGATCGACAAGGCCTGCGGCGAGGGCCTGATGCCGCACACCGTGGCCCAACTGGAGAAGTTCGGTATCCCGCTGCGCGGCAGGCCGTTTCACGGCATCACCTACCTCGACGAGACCCGTCGGGTCGATGCCGGGTTCCGGGCCGGCGTCGGAATGGGCGTGCGTCGCACCGCACTGCACGCGGCGCTGCTGGAGGCGGCAGCGGCCGCCGGAGTTCGCCTGGTGCGCAACGACATCGGGCCCGTTACCCAGGACGGCGCGTCGGTTCGCTGTGGGGAGTTCCGGGCCCGCTACCTCGCCGCCGCGGACGGCCTGCACTCGCCGATCCGTCGCTCGCTCGGCCTCGCCCGGCCCAGCCGGGGGGTTCGACGGTGGGGGATTCGCAGGCACTATGCGACGGCGCCGTGGAGCGACCGGGTGCAGGTGTACTGGGCGCCGGGCGCCGAGGCGTACGTGACCCCGGTTGCGGACGACTGCGTCGGCGTCGCGATCCTGACCTCGACCCAGGGCGGATTCGACCGGCACCTGACCGAATTCCCTTTGCTCGCAGCCCATCTCGCCGGGCAGCCACATGGGACCGACCGGGCGGCGGGTCCGCTGCGGCAGCCCGTCAGCAGCCGTACAGCCGACCGCGTGCTGCTGGTCGGGGACGCCGCCGGTTACGTCGACGCCCTGACCGGCGAGGGTCTGGGGATCGCGTTCGCCGGCGCCGAACTGCTGGTGAACTGCGTGGTGTCCGACACCCCGCAGGATTACGACCGGCAGTGGCGGAAGATGTCGCGCCGCTACCGGCTGCTGACCGCGGCGTTACTCGAGGCCAGCGGCTTCGAGCCGGTGCGTTCGCGGTTGGTGCCGGCCGCCGCCGCGCTGCCCGCTGTGTTCGCCGGAATGGTCAACCTGCTCGCCTCCTAGCGGGCCGCCGACTCGCCCGCGCAGCGGCGGGCGTCCTCGAGGTGTCGCGGCGGTAGCCGCCGAGCGTAGGCTCCGCCGCTATGAGCGACGAGCTATCCGCACGACAGGCCCGCGAGGTGCCGCAGATCGGTGACTGGAATCGCCTGCTGGACGGCCGCGTGGCCGTCGTCACCGGCGGCGGGGCCGGCATCGGCGGGGCGATCTCGGCGCTGTTCACCGCGCACGGCGCCCACGTCGAGGTGGCCGAG
>JAGQTW010000095.1 GCA_020438785.1 Mycobacterium sp.
TGCCGATGTACTGGTCGAGCCGGGCCAAGCTCACCAACACCGCCGACCTGATCCGCCTGATCATCCGCGACGAGGCGGTGCACGCCTACTACATCGGCTACAAGTTCCAGAAGGGGTATGCGCAGGAATCGGAGGAGCGCAAGCAGGACCTCAAGGACTACGCCTACGAACTGCTATACACGTTGTACGAAAACGAGATCGAGTACACCCAGGATCTCTACGATGCGGTCGGCCTGACCGAGGACGTCAAGAAGTACCTGCGCTACAACGCCAACAAGGCGCTGATGAACCTCGGCTTCGAGGCGCTGTTCCCGCGCGACGAGACCGACGTCAACCCGGCGATCCTCTCCGCGCTCTCACCCAACGCCGACGAGAACCACGACTTCTTCTCCGGGTCGGGCTCCAGCTACGTCATCGGCAAGGCCGTGGTCACCGAGGACGAGGACTGGGACTTCTAAAAGACCAGTTCAGGATGGGTTTAGCGCCCGAGAGCGGCTGATTGCGTTAGCCCATCACGTCTGGCTCGGTCGGTGGTGAAATCACGCCGTGCCCACATTTTGCCCACACTTCTCGCGGGCCCGCGCCTCGCTCAGCGCGGTGGCCACCGCTTCCAGGTCGTCATCGAAGAGGTCGGCGTAGATGTCCAGGGTCATCGCCGCCGAGGCGTGGCCGAGCATCTTCTGCACGGCCTTGACGTTCGCCCCGGCGGCCACCGCGAGGCTGGCGGCGGTGTGCCGCAGGTCGTGCGGCGTCGTCCGGGGCACACCGGATTCGCTGACGGCCTTCGCGAACCACCCCGACACGGGGTGGGGGCGTCGAAGATGGCCTCCGTCGACATCGGCGAACAGGACGTCATCGCGTTGGCGGCCCTCACACCAGCGCGCGAGAACAGGGATGAGGAACTCCGGCAGCGGCACCGTGCGCTGCTTATGGGCCTTCGGGGATCCCACGAACGTCTTCGACCCAGCCTGAACAATGTTCTCCGACACCGTCGCTCGTCGCCGCAACATGTCAAGATCACGGACCCGCAGGCCGACGACCTCACCCCACCGCAGTCCGGTGTAAGCCAGCAGCAGGACCACCGCTTCATAGCGACCAGCGGCTGTGGCGAGTGCACTGACCTGCCGGTGGGTGAGGTAGACCGGCCGCTTTCTCGTCGTTCGGGGCAGCTTGATTCCGGCGGCGGGATTGCGCGCGATGAGGTTGTCGCGCACGGCATCGGCCAGGATGCCCGTCAGCACAAAGTGGCTGCGTCGGATCACGCTCGGCCCGACCGGCTTGGCGTCGGCCGACCCACGGCCCAGCTCGGAGATCCACTGCTGAACGGCGGTCGGCCGGATGTCGCCCAGCGCGACCGCGCCCCAGCGTGGCGCTACCCGGTGTCGCCAGGCGGTCTCGATGGTGATGAAGCCGGACGGCTTCAGGTGGCCGCGCTGGCGCTGCAGCCACGCCGACCCTAGTTCTCCGACGGTGACTCGCGCGCTGGCCGGCGAGACATATTCACCGCGCATCTTGGCGACCTCGACGGTGGCGGCGAACCGCTCAGCATCGCGTTTGGTGCGGAACCCGCGCTTGTCGGTCTGCCGATTATCCGGCGTGCGGTACCGCACCCGGTAGCGCTTCTCGCCGGCGGCGGTTCGGTAGGTCCCGATTGTGGCCACTGGCCTCATCACCCTTCGTGTTCATGCGTCATCGGACTATGAGTTGGGTCACACAACACGTCGTTGGAGTGTCCTCATAGGTTCGCCGCCCGCGCTGTTAAGCACTTACCACCCCCGCCCGACATGGGCGTCTATAAGTGTGCTGTAGGCCAGTTTGAATAGCTCTAAACACCAGCTCGAAGCATATTCATGGCCGACATTAACGTTTGCCAGCGACTACCGTTGACTCAGGATAACCCGCAACGAAGGGACGCAACGGTGGGCAACGCGAACTCCGCTGACGAGGAGCGATTGGAGCTGCTCCGGCTGATGGGCGTCGACCTGTCGGCGCAGCCGGCGGTGATGACCACCGAACAGTTGGCGCATGTGCTGGGCATCCCCGCGGCTTCTTTGGCGCAGGACCGCTACCGCAGTTCGGGCACGGCCGACGGCATCCCCTACATCAAGATCGGACGTCGGGTCCGCTACCTGCGCGCCGACGTCTGCCGCTACCTCATCCAGCATCGTGCGGGGGCCGCCGGGCGACCGCACTGGGGCGCGGACTCGTGACCGACGACGTCGACCCGCTGCCCGTTGATCCGATCACGGATGCCCTGGCGGAGCTTCGTTACGTGAGTGACCTGTTGTACACCGCGGTCTTGGTGATGCGGAGAGATAACGCCAGCCTCGACGCCCCGATGATGACGCTCGAGCAGCAGGAGGAACTCGTCGGACGCCTCGACTGGATCTACGACGCCCTCATCTTCGGGCTGGCCATGGTCGAAAAGTAGGCCGACGACTGTGGAAGGTCTGGTTCTCGGCGAGGCGACGGCGGGCGGGGTCGGGTTTCCGTCGAGTCGCACGGCACCGACATCGAGCGTCGACAGCGGCGCTGCCCCGGCCCGTTCGGACGAGGCTGTTGGGCCTCAGCACGACGAATCGACCAGACGTGAGTCGACGCGCAGATACCTGGACGCGCTGTACGGCAACGACACCGGAATCGCAGCGATGGCCTTCGGCGCCGGCTCGTACGTCGACGACAACGGCAGCTATAAGTTCCGCGATTTCCACCAGGAATGGTTCGAGTGGCCTCGCCGAGCAGAGGAGTTGACCGCCGAGATCGAGCGGCGCGCCCACGACAATGACGTGTACGTGTGCATCTCGCTGATGAAGACGAGCAAGCGCAGCCCCGATAACGCGGTCATTCTGCGGCTCCTGCACGCCGATGTCGACAACGGCGCTCTTAAGCTCGGCCAGGTTCACGCGCTGGGCGGATGGGCGGTCGCCTCCGGCACCCCGGGCAACGGCCACGTGTATGTGCCGCTGAGCCAGCCGGTCTCGCCCGAGCAGTACACGAAGCTGCAGCGCGCGTTGAAGAACTACCTCGGAGCCGACAGCAAGATCGCCGCCAACGACCTGCTGCGCCCGGCGGGAACCCTCAACCACAAATCGGCCGCCTTCCACCCCGGAACCGAACCAACGCCGGTGGAGTTCCTGATCGAGCCCGACGGTAACCGAAACGAGCTCGACGCGGTCGTACGGATTCTGGGTATCGACCTTTCCGCCCGAACCACGGTGTCTCCGTCACCGGTCAGTCATCGTGCTGCATCCAGCGCGGACACGCAGGAGTTCAACATCGAAGACGAAATGTACCGGCCGGTCCGCATCGCCTTGGATCAGATCAGCGACCAGCCCGACCGCTCTGAAAGCACCTGGGGGGTCGTCGCCGCTTGCTATGACTGCGGTCTGACCCTGGGACAGGCCCGTTGGGCGGTCAACACCCACGCCGCCTTGGCTGAACGGATCGACGACCGCAACGACGACGACGTGCTGCGATGCTGGCTGCGGATCGACGAGGAGCGCCGCCAATCCCACCAATGTTCCGCGCAGACCTCCTCCGGCCGCACGATTGAGGACCCCGACAACTTTGAGCAGCGCGTCGACGCCGAAGTCGAGCGTCTGCGAGTCCGTCGCGAGGGGCGGAGGCGCTTCGACGCCGAAAACCGCATCGCCGCTGAACCGTTCGACATCGGGTTGCTCAAAGACATCCTCGACCGACCCCAGACTCCTGCGTTCCGTATCTCCGACATCTGTCCGGCCGACGGCGGCACGCTGATCGTCGCCCAGCGCAAGACGGGCAAGACGACGTTGACGCTGAACCTGGCGCGGTGCCTGCTGACCGGTGAGCCCTTCCTCGGCCGCTTTCCGGTCAACGAAAAAGTCACTGGGCGGGTGGCCCTGCTCAACTACGAGGTGTCCGGCAGTCAGATCGCCCGGTGGGCCGACGATATCGGTGTGCCGCGAGACCGGCTGCTACTCGTTAACCTTCGGGGCCGACCCAACCCGCTCGGTGACGCCGAGGACCGACAGCGTCTGGCGGCGCTGCTGCGCGACAACGAGGTCGAGTCGCTCATCGTCGACCCATTCGGGCGCGCGTTCACCGGCACCAGCCAAAACGACTCCGGCGAGGTCGGCACATGGTTGCGCGACCTCGACCTATTCTCGCGGAGCGAGGTCGGCGCCCACGACCTCATTCTGACCACCCACGCAGGGTGGCAGGGGGATCGGACCCGAGGTTCCTCGGCGCAGGAGGACTGGGCTGATTCGGTGGTGACGCTGACAACCAACAAGGACAAGCAGCGGTTCATCCGGGCGTTCGGCCGCGATGTCGACGTCGACGAGGACCGGCTGGAATTCGAGCCCGACACTCGGATGCTGGTCATGACCGGCACAGGTGGGCGAACGCAGGCCAACCGCGCCGCCAAGATCGACGAACTCGTCACCAAGGTGTGCGAGTACGTCCGCGACAACCCCGACTGCCCGTCCAAGGCCATCGTCGCCATCGCGGGGCACCGGAATCAGGACCTACGCGAGGCCCTCGAAAAAGCCGTCAGGTCCGGAGCGATTGAGCGCACGCATCTGGGCCCGGGTAAGGGCTTTCGACATCGCCTCGCCGGGGGTGGTCCCACGTGAGGGGTGGTCCCCGCCGGGGACCTACCCCGGTACCCCACAGAAAAACCAGTTCGATCGGGTGGTCCGGGGTGGTCCCACCTTGGTCCGGACTCACCAGGACCACCCTCGTCCCGTCCTTAAGGACGAGGTGTCCTGGGACCACCCTCTCCGCAAACGAGCATCACTGTGCGGGAGTCAGGGCGGGCGACATCCGCCACGGACCGGCCAGCTCATCGCCATCTGAACCCGACCCGGACACCATCGGGGCCCTTGTGGCAATCCGAGCGCACCGTGCTCAATCGATCTGCGACGACAAGTCGCGGCACAAGACACGGCCCGCCGTACATTCCACCGGACCTCTGCATGAGGACGTCATGCTTCTGAAACGTCGCGTCATGAGAGCCCATTGCGATGAGCGGATACGGACAGCACGAACATGCCCCTGACCGAGGTCTCGATCCGGGAACCGCGCTGCCGGATCTGCCGTGACGAGACGGTGCGTGTCTTGGTCAACGACCTGCTGCCCTGGCGAGGCGTTCCGATAGTTGTCGAGTCCAAGGCGCCCCGCCCGATCACCCTCGCCGACATTCACCGACTCCTGGAGCCGGTAAACCTAGAACGTGACGAGCGATCCCGAATCACATACGCCACTCTCTGGAATCACACCAAGCGGCACTACGAGCTGGCTGGGGTCGCGACCTACTGGACTCGCCGGCTGGACCGAGAACTATCCAAGGCCCTTGGGAAATAGCCGATCTCGGAAGCCTGTGGGATAGCTATGGTATAGCCGAACAAAGTATGAAGAACGAGCGAATGTGGTCAGCCGACTATAGGACCGGCCCCTAGGATCTCCTCTCGGGCAGGACCGCACACTCAGGGAGTGCCGAGTACTGTCACCAAGATCAATCGGCTCAGCGCTGCAGTGTGATCTTGGTGCTGGAATCGGGGTCATCGAAACTCGCGTCGCGGCGAAGGGCGACCTCCAGCGCGCGGGTGGCCGGATTCCTGTTCCCGCCGCCGATGTGGGCTACGAACCTTTCGAGAGATTCTGCATCGATCACGAAGACTGCTATGCCATTGGGTGAGGATCGTGGCGGCCCGGAGGGTCAAGACTGCAACAGTTGTAGCAAAATTTGTGGTCAAAAGCATTGCGGAAGAGGTAATCCCAGAAGTCAAGATAGTGATAGTGTTGTAGTACAACAGAATTCGGAGTCGTTCTTCGGTCCACTTCGATCAATAACCAACGAGCGACCACCGCATCACCCCGATCCAGGTCTGTCCTTGGAAACACTGGAAATGCCCAGGTTCGGCGCCGAGAGGAAAAAATTGGTAAACGAACAACCCATGCACTCCTGGATCATGTCCTGGCTTGAGCGTGATGAACAGGAGTTCACAAGGGCGGCCACGCGCCGCCGCGAGCGCGATCAGGTCACCGGCGGTTTGGGGCTTCCGCCCGAGGTTCTCCGGATGTCTGAAGAACTCGCTCTGGAGCGTCACCGGCGTGACCAGTTTCCGGTGGGAGTCTTCCTCGATCTCATCGACAAGCCGCAGAACGGGGGTCGCAAGCTCACTGGCGAGGAGTTGATGGTGGTCGCCCAGACCGGCAGAGACCTTTTTTATGCGGCGATCTGCGCTGCCGATGAGGACGATAACAGGGAGTTTTTCGTCTGCGCCCTGGGGTATTACGGCCCGCTGGTGGACGCAGCGCTGGAGGAGTGTGGGCTTGACCGACGCGACCAACTGACAGGCGGCACGGAGGAGGGCGAGTGCCCCTACTGAGCCACGCGCTGCTTGGACACTACAAAGAAATCTGCTGAGACGGAGCGCCATGTTTGAGAAGCCTCCTACCAACCCCGATCGCGACGCCATCGCCGACCGGGCCAAGCATGAGTACGCACAGGCGACGCTCAAACTCGCGGCGGTCCAGTACCGACTGGCTGAGTTGGCGGGCACCGGTCATCTCGATGCTGCCGAGTCTCTGGACCTGCAGAGGACGCTTGTCGATGTCTGGGCGGATTTATATGGGGGGACCTTATGTGCTGTGCGTGACGAAGACACTGATGACTCAACGTGGAATCAGGTCGACAACACCTACAGCGACGGTCGCTCGGTGATGGTCTGCAGTCGCATCGAACCCGAGGAGTCAGCGGAGTTCCAGTGGGAGCACAACGCTTTCCTCCTCGACAACGGCGCGGTTTGCGAACACCCGCGGGGGATGATCTGCGTCATCGCGCCAGTCGACCCGTCCGGCGACTACATCACCGATGATCATCAGGACACCGATTTCGCCGACCTGCGTCGGCGGTTGGGCAGAGATGACGAGGAAGAGTCGCAAGAAGACGACGGTGATGTGAGCGGGTCGTGACCCCCGACGTTTAGTGCGGGTCCCAACTGCACCGGGCAGAGGTGTCATTCGCACCCGGGCCGGCTGCAGCGATCGCGCCCTGTAGGGCGGCTTCGCGGCCACCACCGGAGGCTCCGTGCGCGTGATTGATCGGCTGACTATCGTCCCAGGCGATGGCTACGCAGTCAGGGCCCGAGGCCAGCAGCACACAGTCATCGGCTCTTTCTAGCGCAGCGCACTGTGCAAGGGCCCGAGATTCGGCGTCGGCCTGGCTGTAGCCCCATACCTTTTCGGAGGATTCATGGCTGGGGGAGCTGGCTGCCGCCACCCAGCCGTCGTTGGCGCACGCAGGCGGAGCGAACAGAATGCCATTCGCAGCCATAAACGAAGCGACAACTGCGGCTGCACGATTCACCATTTCGGTGCCTTTCGTTTAGTGCTCTCGGGATTCGGCTTCGGGCAAGGAACTGTGCAGGGTATATTCATAGAAGCTCGATCATGAGCAGCTACAACGGTTTTCAATCTCCTGTGGTTAGAACCCATAGCTATTTTCGATGCTGACGAACATGCCGTGGCCGGTCTTGTCGTTGGAGAAACGAGTTCCGTCTGGCCCCGCCGTGATTGTCCAGCCTCGAACTTGATATGTCTGGCCGTAATTCAAGATCAGATCATTTTCAGGATGCGCAGCGCCAATGTTTCCGCCGTCCTGGAAGCTAAAGTTTCCCGCAGCGTCGACGACGGCATTGTGATAGTGCGCGCCATAACTGGTCGCCGGCGCTTGGAGGAACCCCTTGTTCTCCCATTGGTTAAATGGGGGAGACATCGGCCCCGAGGCCTCGCAGATAACCACAGGTCCACTAGTACCGGTTCCTTGCCCGCTTGCCGTCACCCAGCAACGCACTCTGCCTGACTGAGTGCGTACATACTGGCCGCCCGAGTCCGCGGAGCCCGCCCCAGCCGTGACAAGGCTCAGTGATGAAGCGATTGCGATGATGACGGCGAGGCACTTCGCCCCTCGCATAGAGCGTCTCGACATATCCGAATGCTCTAGCACTAATCGGCATCGGCCGCTCCTTAACTTTCCAAATTGGACAAATGCATAGCGCGCCGGATCGCGACGGCGCTACTCTTCTTAATCCGAAGGGGCATTCCTGCGGAGTCAACTTGGGATTGTGCATGAGGGGGTTGCGCAATGGCCTTTAAGACAGCCCGAGCAACTGCTCTGCCAGTTATCGCGGCAAGTTCGCTCGCCGCTGCGTTGCTGGGAGTATCCGCTGCCCATGCGAGCTTCATACCGTGCGATAGCCAAAACTCCACCCTTTACGCCACAACTCCCAACTCCGACATCGAAGTTTGCTCGGTAAATGGGAGCTGGGTCTACCAAGGCAGGCGGCTCAGCGACGGTGCAAGTATCGTCTTGACCAACGTTGCGATGTTCCCCGGTGCAAGCAGGATCGAAGCGTACAACGAAGGCTGGACCTACTCGCTTCGGCCTGATGGATTTCATCTGATCAACCCGTCTGGAGTGGACAACTACGAGCCGTGGGTTTCCATTCACACCTGGAGGGTGCCCTGACGTGCATCGGGAGTTCATGACCCCGGGATCGATCCCGCGTCCACTTAGTGGGCGAGTCTTGGGACGAGCGATATGTGTGTGCGTATTGGCCTTCGCAATCTGTTCGATCGCCCCACCAGTCGTCGTTGCCCAACCATCTGGCGAAGTTCCGGGCATGGACTACTTCGCTGCCGACGGCGTGCCTTGTGGCAGGCGGGGGACCTACGTCTTCGGTCGCGATCAAACCGGTGCTTTGTTGGCGTGTCACTGGAACAACCCAGCCAAGGCCTTCACATGGGATGGACCGCTGAGCGGCCCGCTTGAGGGTGTCCAACGAGAGGGCACTGGATGTACGACCTACGGCGCATCCATCGCTTACGCGCAGACACCTGATGGTTATCCAATTTCATGTCAATGGGGTCAATGGGGTCGGATCTGATGACTGAGTTAATCGCCGCGACCACCAAGCGGTTGAGGCTAGTTCCGGTGACTGTGCTCGGTGGATTGGTCGCCGGCTTGCTGTTGGGCGAACCAGGGGTCGCCGGCGCGAGTCCGAGCTTCACCCCTTTAGAGCAACAGTATCTGTCGGCGGTATATCAATACGTCCATCCGAGCGTCACCGACTCGCGCCTCGTCGAGTTGGGCTACCTCACCTGCCGGGTTCGCCGCGGTGGCTCATCAACGGATGACGCAAAGGTCGCCGTCTGGAAGAACCTTGACGCGGCAGGAGTGGTCTCGTCCAACGCCGAGGTGGGATCGCTCGTCCATGTGGCAATAGACAATCTCTGTCCTGAAGTCGGTTACCCATGATATGGCCTTCAAGTCAGCATTCCCCATTCGGCCACTTCCAGACCGGGAGATTGCGGATTACTCATGGATTGTCATTAGCGGTCTTCATCCTCTGCGGCCTGGCGGGCGTGCTGGCAGCGCCTGCCAACGCCGACAGCTTGGGGGCGGTGTGTCCTGATTCACTGTGGATGAAGTTGTCGAGGGATTCCGCGACCGGACAGGAAATGGTCTGCGGTGGAACATATCCCGACAAGTACCTCACTTGGCAGTCTACGGCGAAGCCGCCTGCGACCGGGTTCGCCAATCTCCCGGTGATCAATGGGGCTGCGGGCAGCCCATGCTCAGCCCCGAGCAACACCTTCGTCCAGTCCTCCGACGGTTATGTCGTATCTTGCCGCCGCGATGGCCGGGCGGTGCTGCCAGGCCAGCGA
>JAGQTW010000096.1 GCA_020438785.1 Mycobacterium sp.
ACACCACCATCGCCGACCTCGCGGTGGCCGTCGGCAGCGGCCAGATCAAGACCGGGGCACCCGCCCGCAGCGAGCGGGTGGCCAAGTACAACCAGTTGCTGCGGATCGAAGAGGCCCTGGGCGACGCCGCCCGCTACGCCGGCGACTTGGCCTTCCCCCGGTTCGTCGGACCCGAGTAGGCAGCGAAAAACGCTGTGGCGGAAGGTAAGCGGCCAGAGTCGAATCGACGCGCACCGGCCTCCCGGCCGGGCGGGTCGGGGCGGAGCCGGTCGCGCACCTCGCCGGCGGCCAAACGGGAGGCCCGGCCCACCGAGGCGCGCACCGCGGTCGAGTCGGCCGCCAACAGCATCGTCGAGCCCATCCGGCGTGCGGTGGCCGCGGCGGTCGAGCAGCAGAGTGAACAGCGGCTGGGATTCACCGCACGGCGCGCGGCGATCCTGGCGGCGGTGGTGTGCGTGCTGACGCTGACCATCGCCGGGCCGGTGCGCACGTATTTCGCTCAGCGCACCGAGATGAAGCAACTCGCCGCCAGCGAGGCGGCGCTGCGGGCCCAGATCGCCGACCTTGAGGCGCAGAAGGCCAAGCTGGCCGATCCGGTGTACATCGCCGCGCAGGCCCGTGAGCGGCTCGGGTTCGTGATGCCCGGCGACATTCCCTACCAGGTTCAGCTGCCGCCGGGCGCCGCCGTGGAGACCGGTGGCGGTGCGAAGTCGGCGGCGGTGCGCAGCAACGACCCCTGGTACACCTCGCTGTGGCACACGATCGCCGATGCGCCCCACGGTCCACCGCCACCGCCGCCGACCACCCCGACGACGTCGCCGACCCTTCCGCTGCCACCGCCGCCGGAGCCCGTCCCGGTGCCCCCTGGTGGTTGATCCCGCCGACCTGGACGCCGTTACGCGGCAGCTGGGGCGCGAGCCGCGCGGCGTGCTGGAGATCGCCTACCGTTGCCCCAACGGTGAACCGGCAGTGGTGAAGACCTCGCCCCGGCTTCCGGACGGCACGCCGTTCCCCACGCTGTACTACCTGACCCATCCGGTGCTGACGGCCGCGGCGAGCCGGCTGGAGTCCGAGGGGCTGATGCGCGACATGACCGACCGGCTTGCCGCGGACCCGCAGCTGGCCGCGGCCTACCGGCGCGCGCACGAGTCGTATCTCGCCGAGCGGGACGCGATCGAACCGTTGGGGACCGGCTTCTCCGGCGGCGGCATGCCCGACCGGGTCAAGTGCCTGCACGTGCTGATCGCGCATGCCCTGGCCAAGGGCCGGGGAGTCAACCCGTTCGGGGACGAGGCGCTCGCGGTGCTGGCTGTCGAACCGGCCATGGCCGGGATCCTGGCGAAGGGGGACTGGGGGTGAGCGTCGAGAACCATCGGGTGGGCGCCATCGACTGCGGGACCAACTCGATCCGGTTGCTGATCGCCGACCGGGTGGACGGCCGACTGGTCGACCTGCATCGCGAGATGCGCATCGTGCGGTTGGGTCAGGGCGTTGACGCCACCGGTCGGTTCGCGCCGGACGCATTGGCGCGCACCGAGGCCGCGCTGATCGACTACGCGGAACTGTTGGGCAGCTTCGGCGTCGGCCGCGTTCGCATGGTGGCGACCTCGGCGACCCGGGACGCGGCCAACAGGGAGGTGTTCTTCGCGATGACCGCCGAGGTGCTCGGCGGGGTCTGCCCCGGCGCGGTCGCCGAGGTTATCACCGGGGCGCAGGAGGCCGAGCTGTCCTTCAACGGCGCGGTGGGCGAATTGGATTCCGGAGCAGCACCTTTCGTGGTCGTCGATCTCGGTGGCGGATCGACCGAGGTGGTCCTCGGTGACCGGGACGGTGTGCAGGCCAGCTTCTCCGCCGACATCGGCTGTGTCCGGCTGACCGAGCGCTGCCTGCATTCCGACCCGCCGACCGCCGCCGAGGTGGCCGCCGCCCGCGAGGTGGTGCGCGAGCGTCTCGGGGCGGCCGTGCGGGCGGTTCCCGTCGACGGGGCGAAGACCTGGGTCGGGGTGGCGGGGACGTTCACCACGATCGCCGCGCTGGCGGCGAAGCTGACCACCTACGACCCGGCGGCGATCCACCTGTCCCGGGTGCCGTTCGCGGAGCTGTTGCCGGTGTGCGCGCAGTTGATCGGCATGACGCGCAGTCAGCGCGCGGCGCTGGGGCCGATGCACGAGGGCCGGGTCGACGTCATCGGCGGCGGCGCGATCGTGGTGGAGGAACTCGCCGACGCGCTCGGTACCCGGGCCGGCATCGACGAACTCGTCGTCAGCGAGCACGACATCCTGGACGGGATCGCGCTGTCGATCGGCTGAGGGGGTCACTCCGGTGGGATGAGGATCTCGCCTTCGGCGCCGGTGGGCACCTTGCTGCCGGCCAGCGTCAGGCCCAGCAGGATCATCACCACGCCGACGGACAAGTGCAGCCAGTTGTCGGCGTTGTTGAGGGGCAGCGCCCGGTCGGGGGCGTCGCTGAGCAGGCTGTAGAGCCACAGGCCCAGGAAGACGAAGCCGCCGCCGATCAGGTAGGTGCGGGCCCGGGCGTAGGTGCGCGCCAGGATCAGCCCCGCGACACCGAACACGAGGTGTACCAGGTTGTGCACCACCGAGATGTCGAACACGCCGAACAGCTGGGCGCGTGAGCTTTCCCCCTGCCACCGCAGCTGGTCGAGATGGCTGGTGAGGCCGGGGATGAACCCGGCGATCCCCGCGGCCAGAAACAGCGCGGCGACGATCAGCGTCGCGCCCTGTACCGCCAGCAGCCCGACCCGCCGGGTGCGGGGCCTACCGGATCGGACGGTCCCCATGGTGGTGCCTTCCCTCAGCGGCCCCTGCGGTATTGACGGGCCGGCAGGTCGCTGGCATACCCGCTGCGCGCGGCCGCCAACCACGCGTTACGAGGTGGTGCGGGCAAGGCCCGGGGTCGGCCCCCGGAGCACGTCACGGTGGACGGCGCGGCGGCCCAAAGGCGCACCGAGAGCGGTCATTCCGACGGCCGCGACGAAGTCCAGCCCGGCGCGCGGGGGGCAAACAACGGTGTTTGTACGCAACAGCGGCGTCGTCGCAACCGCGGCGTCCCGCTGCGTGCGGAGATCAGTGACCGAGCTTGACGCGGCAGCCGCTGCCGATGTTGTGGCAGTGGTGCCCACCGTCGCAGGCGTTGCAACGACAGGTACAGCCACCGGTGTGCTTCCCGGAAATCTGCACGGAAACCTGCATGTCGATCATCTCCTTCGCGGCCCGGCCGACGGGCCCTGTGCACACGATAGTTCGCGTTTGACGGGTGTGTCAGTGGAATCTGTGCGCCCCGCTGCGGTTGCCCGCGCACCCGCCGGGATCACGCCTCGAAGCGGTAGCCCATCCCGGCCTCGGTGAGCAGATGACGCGGGTGCGACGGATCGTCTTCGAGCTTGCGCCGTAACTGGGCCAGGTACACCCGCAGATAGTGGGTCTCCTTCGCATAGGCCGGCCCCCATACCTCCTTGAGCAACTCCTCGCGGCCGACCAGCTTGCCGCGGTTGCGGGCCAGCATCTCGAGCATGCCCCACTCGGTGGGGGTCAGATGCACCTCAGCGCCGTTTCGGCTCACCTTCTTCGCAGCCAGATCGACTGTGAAGGAATCGGTTTCGATCACCGGCTCGTCGGTGTCCGAGGCCGCCGCGCCCCGGCGGACGGCGGCGCGCAGTCGGGCCAGGAACTCGTCCATGCCGAACGGCTTGGTCACGTAGTCGTCCGCGCCGGCATCCAACGCCTCGACCTTCTCGGCGGAGTCGGTGCGAGCCGAGAGCACGATCACCGGTGCGCTCAACCAGCCGCGCAACCCGCCGAGCACCTCGATGCCGTCCATATCGGGCAGGCCGAGATCGAGCACGATCACGTCCGGGTGCTGCTCGGCTGCGACCTTCAGTGCGGCCGCCCCGGTGGCCGCGGTGATCACCTCGTAGCCGCGCACGCTGAGGTTGATCCGCAGCGCCCGGAGGATCTGCGGTTCGTCGTCGATCACCAGCACCTTGGTCTTCGTCATCGGACGGCCACTCCGGGCGGCGCCGCCAGGTCGAGCACCACCGTCAGCCCGCCACCCGGGGTGTCGGTGGCCGCGATCGTCCCGCCCATCGCCTCCACGAAACCTTTGGCGACCGACAGCCCGAGCCCCACGCCGTATCTGTTGTTGCGGTCGCCCAGGCGCTGGAAGGCGTCGAACATCTGGTCTTCCAGTCCGCGCGGAATGCCCGGGCCTTCGTCGACGACGTTGATCAGGATGCGGTCGGATACCCGCCCGGCGTTGACCCGGACGATGCTGTCCGGCGCGTAGCGCAGCGCGTTGTCGATCAGGTTCGCCAGTACCCGCTCGAGTAGGCCGGCGTCGGCCATCGCCACCGCGTCGCCGACGTCGACCTTGACCCGGTCCAGGCCGCCCGGGCCGAATCCGGTTGTGCCCCGGCTGATCCCGAGTAGCGCGCGCTGCACCACCTCCTCGAGGTACACCCGCTTCAACTCGGGACGCACCGCGCCGGCCGCCAGCCGGGACGAGTCCAGCAGATTGTCGACCAGCGCCGTCAGCTGGTCCACCGACTCCTCGACAGTGGCCAGCAGTTCGGCGGTGTCCTCCGGGGAGAACCCGACGTCATCGGAGCGCAGACTGGACACCGCGGCCTTCGCCGCGGCCAGCGGCGTGCGCAGGTCGTGGCTGACCGCCGACAGCAGCGAGCGGCGTAGTTCGTCGGCGCGTTCGATGGCCTCGGCCTTGCCGGCCTCCTCGGCGAGCTCGCGCTGGCGCACCAGGCCCGCGGCCTGCTTGGCCACGGCGGTCAGCACCCGTCGGTCGCGCGCGGGCAGCTTGCGTCCGGCCATCAGCATCCAGAACTCGTCATCGCCCACCTCGATGGCAGTGTCGGCGGAATCGACTGTTAGACAGGGATCGTCACCCACGCACGCGGCGATCTGCTCCTCGTCGCCGAGCACGCGCAGCACGCTCACGGCGCGTTGCGAATAGGTCTCGCGCACCCGTTCCAGGAGTGTGTCCAGATCGGCGCCCCGCAGTACCGACCCGGAGAACAGCGTCAGCAGCTCGGCTTCGGCGGACGCGTGCCTGGCCTCCCGTTCCCGGCTTCTGGCCCGATCGACCAGCACCGCGACGGCGACCGCCATCAACAACAGCACGATCTCCGTGATGGCCGAGTCGGGTTCGGCGATGGTGAACGTGTAGCGCGGCTCGGTCAGGAAGTAGTTGAGCAACAGGCCGGACAGCACAGCTGACACCGCGGCCGGTGCGACGCCACCCAGCAGGGCGACGAAAAGCACACCGACGAAGAAGATGGCGGTCTCGCCGGGAATCTTCAGGTACCTGTCGAGGAACAGGGCGGTGATCGCGCAGATGACGGACGGGACCAGCACGGCGGCCACCCAGGAGATCGCCCGGCGCTCGAGCGGGGAGACCGAGCGCACCGAGAAGCCGCGCTTGGATTCCTCATGGGTCACCATGTGCACGTCGATCTTCCCGGAGTTCTGCACGATCGCCGCGCCGATTCCCTCGTCGAAGATCCTCGCCCAGCGCGACCGGCGCGACGTACCGATCACCAGCTGGGTGGCATTCATCTCACGGGCGAAGTCCAGCAACGCTTTTGGCAGGTCATCACCGACTACCGTGTGTACGGTGGCGCCGAGGCTGGCGGCCAGCTCCCGAACCTTGCCCATCTGTGGTGCGGAAACCCCGGAGAGGCCGTCGCCGCGCACCACGTGCACGATCATCAGCTCGGCGCTGGACTTCGACGCGATGCGGGATGCCCGGCGCACCAAGGTCTCGGACTCGGGCCCGCCGGTGACCGCGACGACCACGCGTTCGCGGGCCTCCCAGGTGGCCGTTATCTTGTTGTCGGCGCGGTACTTCGCCAGGGCGGCGTCGACCTGGTCGGCGAGCCACAGCAGGGCCAGCTCCCGCAGCGCGGTGAGGTTGCCGCGGCGGAAGTAGTTCGACAGCGCCGCGTCGACCTTCTCGGGGGCGTAGACGTTGCCGTGGGAAAGCCTGCGCCGCAGGGCCTCCGGTGTGATGTCGACCAGTTCGATCTGGGATGCCTGGCGGACGATCTCGTCGGGCACCGTCTCCTGCTGTTCGATGCCGGTGATCTGCGCGACGACGTCGTTGAGGCTCTCGAGGTGCTGCACGTTGACGGTGGAGATCACCGAGATGCCGGCGTCGAGCAGCTCTTCGACGTCCATCCAGCGTTTCGGGTTCTTGCTGCCCGGGGTGTTGGTGTGGGCCAGTTCGTCGACGAGGACGACCTGAGGCCGCCGGGCCAGTACGGCCGGTACGTCGAGTTCGGGGAAACGGCCGCCGCGGTAGTCGATGTAGCGCGGCGGGATGATGTCTATCCCGTCGAGCAGCTCGGCGGTCTTCTTGCGGCCGTGGGTCTCGACCACCGCGGCGACCAGGTCCGTGCCGCGCTCGAGGCGGCGGTGCGCCTCGCCGAGCATTGCGAAGGTCTTGCCGACACCAGGCGCCGCACCGAGGTAGATGCGCAACTCGCCCCGCTTCGGCTTGGAGCCGGGCGAGGCGGGCTGCTCATCGCTCTCCGACGACGTGTCCGGCGGCGGTTCGCCGCCGGAAGTCACGCGTGGGGGCTGGACGGTGTCCACGCTTCTATTATTCGCAGATCGATCCACCGCTCCATCAGCTCTTCATCGGATACTTCTGGTCCAAGGCGATGTTGAGCTCCACCACGTTGACCCCCGGCTCGCCGAGGAAGCCCAGCGTGCGGCCTTCGGTGTGGGACACGACGAGTTGGCGAACTGCGTCTGGACTCACTCCGCGGATCTTCGCGACGCGCGCGATCTGAAGTTCGGCGTAGGCGGGGGAGATGTTCGGGTCCAGGCCGCTGCCGCTGGCGGTCACCGCGTCGGCCGGCACCGCGGGGTCGACCGCGGCCCCTTCGACCGGCACGATCTGTCCTGCCGAGTAGTCCGCACCGGCCGTTGCGCACACCACCCGGATGCCCTCGTAGGTGTCGATGAACGGGCGGGCGGTCGTCCCGCACGGCTCATTGATGCTGACGACCTTCGTCGGACGCAGCACCTTGCCGCCGGCATCGCGTGGGCCAATGACCGAAAGCACGGCGCCCACGCCGCCGCCGGTGCAGAACGGCCGCTTGCCGTCCACCCCCTCGAGGTCGCCGACGGCCTTGCTGCGCGTGCACACCTGCGTCAGCAGGCTCGGTCTGCCGGGTGTGTCGACGATGCTCTCCGGACCCAGGTTCGACGCGCTCGTCGACAGGGGGTCGTAGCCGGCACCGGCGGCCGACGGGCGGCTCTGGAAGTACTGCGGCAACGGATTGCCCTTGTCGTCGGTGAACAGCTGGCCGATCAGGCTGGACGCCACCGGCTTTCCGTTGAGCTCGATGATCGACCCGTCGGCCTTGTCCTTCAGGCCCGGGATCTGGGCCACCAGCCAGATCAACAGCGGATATCCGATGCCCACGACGACGGTGAGCACCAGCAGCGCGCGCAGCGCGGCCCAGTGTTGGCGAATGAGTGTGGAAAGGTTCATCTGTCACATTCCCGGTAAGAACTGGATGACGAGGTCGATGAGCTTGATCCCGATGAACGGGGCGACGATGCCGCCGAGGCCGTAGACGTACAGGTTGCGGTTCAACAGCTTTGACGCACTGCTGGGGGTGTAGCGAACACCGCGCAGGGACAGCGGGATCAGCGCGATGATGATGATCGCGTTGAAGATGACCGCGGACAGGATCGCCGACTGCGGGCTGTGCAGCCGCATGATGTTCAGCAGGTCCAGTCCCGGGAAGAGGGCGACGAACATCGCCGGGATGATGGCGAAGTACTTGGCGATGTCGTTGGCGATCGAGAACGTGGTGAGCGCGCCCCGGGTGATCAGCAACTGCTTGCCGATCTCGACGATCTCGATGAGCTTGGTCGGGTCGGAGTCGAGATCGACCATGTTGCCGGCCTCTTTGGCCGCCGAGGTGCCGGTGTTCATCGCCACCCCGACGTCGGCCTGGGCCAGCGCCGGCGCGTCGTTGGTGCCGTCACCGGTCATCGCGACCAGCTTTCCACCCTCCTGTTCGCGCTTGATCAACGCGAGCTTGTCCTCCGGCGTCGCCTCGGCCAGGAAGTCGTCCACCCCGGCCTCGTCGGCAATCGCCTTGGCGGTCAACGGGTTGTCGCCGGTGATCATCACCGTGCGGATGCCCATCTTGCGCATCTCGTCGAAGCGGTCCCGCATGCCCTGCTTGACGACATCCTTGAGGTGGATGACGCCCAGCACCTCGGCCTTCCCATCGAAGCTCTGCCCGACGACCAGCGGGGTGCCGCCGCCGGCGGAGATGCCGTCGACGAGGTTGCCGAGATCGGCGGGCACGGTGCCACCCTGGTCGCGCACCCACTGCGCCACCGAACTCGCCGCACCCTTGCGCAGCTGGTGGCCGTTGTCCAGGTTCACCCCGGACATTCGGGTGGTCGCGGAGAACTCCACCCACTCGGCGTTGACCAGTTCGCCTGGGGTGCGGGCGCGCAGGCCGAACTCCTCCTTGGCGAACACCACGATGGAGCGGCCCTCCGGCGTCTCGTCGGCCAGGCTGGACAGCTGCGCGGCGTCGGCGAGCTGATCGGAGCCGACCCCGGGTAGCGGCACGAAGTCCGAAGCCTGCCGGTTGCCGAGCGTGATGGTGCCGGTCTTGTCCAGCAACAGCGTGTTGACGTCGCCGGCGGCCTCGACGGCACGACCCGACATGGCCAGTACATTGCGCTGCACGAGGCGGTCCATGCCGGCGATGCCGATCGCCGACAGCAGCGCGCCGATGGTCGTCGGGATCAGACAGACCAGCAGCGACACCATCACGATGCCGGTCACACCGTCGCCGGTCAGCGCCAGGGAGTCGGGCACGCCCGGGTTGTTGGCCTTCGAATAGATCGCCAGTGGCTGCAAAGTGGCGACGGCGAAGATGAAGATGATCGTCAGCGCCGCGAGCAGGATGTTCAGCGCGATCTCGTTCGGCGTCTTCTGGCGGTTGGCGCCCTCGACCAGGGCGATCATCCGGTCGATGAAGCTCTCGCCCGGTTTCTGGGTGATCCGAACGACGATGCGGTCCGACAGCACCGTGGTGCCGCCCGTCACCGCCGAGCGGTCGCCACCGGACTCGCGGATCACCGGGGCGGACTCGCCGGTGATGGCCGATTCGTCCACCGAGGCGATGCCTTCCACGACGTCACCGTCACCGGGGATGACCTGTCCGGCTTCGACGACGACGATGTCCCCCTGGTTCAACAGCGGCGCGGCCACCCCCTCCTCGGTGCCGGGTCGACCCGGCTCCCAGCCGGTCAGGCGGCGAGCCATGGTGTCGGCCTTGGTCTTTCGCAGCGATTCGGCCTGTGCCTTGCCGCGGCCTTCCGCGACGGCCTCGGCGAGGTTGGCGAACACCACGGTCAGCCACAGCCAGAACACGATCAGCCAGGCGAACCAGCTCGGCGTGAAGATCGCCAGGATGGTGCTCCAGACCGCGCCGATCTCCACGATGAACATGACCGGATTGCGCCAGAGCGTGCGCGGATCCAGCTTGCGCAGGGCGTCCGGCAGGGACTTCCACAGCAGTCTCGGGTCGAGCAGGCCGCCCTGCACCTGGTTCTTAGGGGCGCTCTGCACGGTGTCGGCCTCGATTGTGTTGGCGGCCATGGTCAGTGGATTCCTTCAGCAAGGGGCCCGAGCGCGAGCACGGGCAGGAATGTGAGGGCCACCAGGATGAGCGTCACCCCGGCGACCATTCCGACGAACTGCGGTCGGTGGGTGGGCAGGGTGCCGATCGACTCCGGGGTGTGGCCCTGCCTGGCCAGCGAGCCCGCCAGGGCGAGCACCAGCACGATCGGCAGGAACCGGCCGAGCACCATCGCCAGGCCGAGCGCGGTGTTGTACCAGTCGGTGTTGACGCTCAGGCCGGCGAAGGCGGAACCGTTGTTGTTGGCGGCCGAGGTGAAGGCGTACAACACCTCGGACAAGCCGTGCGGACCCGAGTTGAGCATTGCGGCCCGCTGTCCGGGCATTGCCATGGCGATCGCGGTCCCGGTGAGCACAAGTAGCGGTGTCACCAGGAAATAGCTTGCGGCGAGCTTGATCTCGCGTGGCGTGATCTTCTTGCCCAGGTACTCGGGGGTGCGTCCGACCATGAGGCCGGCGACGAAGACGGTGATCACCGCGAGAATCAGCATGCCGTACAGGCCCGATCCGGTGCCGCCCGGCGCGACCTCGCCGAACTGCATGTTGAACAACGTCATCATCCCGCCGAGGCTGGTATAGGAGTCGTGGAACGAGTCCACCGCACCGGTCGACGTCAGGGTGGTGGCGTCGGCGAAGACCGCGGAATCGGCCACCCCGAAGCGCTGCTCCACCCCCTCCATCGCCGAACCGACCGCGGTTGGGACCGTGCCGTGGGCCTGGAGCTGGAACCGCAGCATCAGGCTGACGCTGATCAGTGCGAGGACCGCCATCACGGCGGCGATCGCATAGCCCTGCTTCCTGCTCTCGACCATGCGCCCGAAGGTGCGTGGCAGCGAGAAGCTGATCACCAGCAGCAGGAAGACCTCGATCCAGTTGGTCCAGGTGGTCGGGTTCTCGAACGGGTGCGCGGAGTTGGCGTTGTAGAAGCCGCCGCCGTTGGTGCCCAGTTCCTTGATGGCCTCCTGGCTGGCCACCGGTCCGCCGGTGATGGTCTGCTGCGCGCCGGCCAGGGTGTCGACCACCTGGTCGTGCAGATGGAAATTCTGGATCGCGCCGCCGGCGATGAGGATGATCGCGGCGACGACAGCGATCGGCAGCAGGATGCGCAGTGTGCCGCGGACCAGGTCGACCCAGAAGTTGCCCAGCTCGGTGGCGTGACGGCGGGCGAACCCTCGCACCAGCGCGACGGCCACCGCCATGCCTACCGCGGCGGAGACGAAGTTCTGGACAGCCAAGCCGGCCATCTGCACGAGGTGGCCTTGGGTGGACTCACCGGAGTAGGCCTGCCAGTTGGTATTGGTCACGAAGCTGATCGCCGTGTTCCACGCCAGCGCCGGCGTCATCGGCGTGGCCGGATCCTTGAGATGCAGTGGCAGCCTGCCCTGCACCAGTTGGAAGACGAAAAGGAACAGGATGCTGATCGCCGAGAAGGCGAGCACGCTGCGGGCGTACGCGCCCCAGTTCTGCTCCGAGCGTGGGTCGGCGCCGATCAGCCGGTAGATCACCCGCTCGACCCGGTTGTCCTTCTCCGCGCTGTACACGCGGTACATGTAGTCGCCCAGCGGCACGTGCACGGCGGCCAGGGCAAGGACCAGTAGCGCGAGGAACGCGATCCCCGCCGATGTCGTGGTCATCAGAACCGTTCCGGGAACAGCAGCGCGGCGCCCACGAAGACCGCGAGCACCACGGCAAGCGCCAGACCGACGACGTTCTCGAGGCTCACAGGCGCTCGACCAACTTCTGCACCAGGCCGAGCAGCGCGAAGATCGCCACCGTCAGCACGAGGTATATGACGACACCCATCTCTCTCCGTTCACGGTCCACGACCACGACCACGCTAGGTCGCCCGCAGGCCGCCACCGCCCGCCGTTGACGGTTTCTTTACGCCCGAACGGGTCGCCTTTACGGGCTTCGCACACGGCGTGGTCGAATGAACCGGTGTCAGCCTTCGGCGCGGTAGCGGACCTGCTGGACGAAGCGCGCTCGGAGACCGGCCTCGATGATTTCGGGGCTGACACCTTCCGGGAGGGCCTGGAGATCCTCGTGGCGGCCCTGCGGGACGAGGCACGGCTCAACGCGGTCGGGGAACGCGCGATGCGCCGCCAGGTCGTCGGCCATCTCAGCCAGCGACTGCAGGTCGAGGACTGGTACCGACGCCATCCAGAGATCGCCGACGAGGCCCTCGAGCCCGCGCTGATCGGGCTGGGTCTGCCGCGGACCGGCTCCACCGCGTTGTCGGTGCTGCTCGGTCACGATCCCGAGGTTCGGTCGCTGCGCTGGTTCGAGTCGAACCAACCGTGCCCGCCCCCCTCGACCGTCCGTGGGCCGGACCCCCGCATCGCCCGGATGGAGCGATCGCTTGCGTTGCAGGACAAGTTCATGCCGCGCATCAAGCACCTTGTGCCGGTCACGGCGACCGCACCGGGGGAGTGCCTGGACCTGATGGCGCTGGACTTCAAGTCCCAGGCCTTCGAGGCCTACGCCCGCATCCCGTCCTACTCCTCCTGGCTGTTGTACCGAGCGGACCTGAGCACGGCCTACGCCTATCACCGCCGGGTGCTGCGGCTGCTGCAGTGGGGCACCCCGGCACGGCCGTGGCGGCTCAAGGCACCGGCGCACATGGTGGGAATCGCGGCCCTGGCCAACGCTTTTCCCGACGCCAGGTTCGTGATGACGCACCGCGACGTCGTCGACGTGATCCCGTCGATAGCCGATCTCTACAGCGAACTGGCCAACCCGTTCACCGAAGAGTTGGACCGCCACTACCTCGGTGAGCTCAACGTGGAGACCTGGAGTGTCGGCATGACCCGCACCCTGGACTTCCGGGCCGACAACGAGGACCGGTTCTACGACATCGACTTTCGCCAGATGCAATCCGAACCGATCGAGACGGTGCGGTCGCTGTATGCGTGGCTGGGCGCGGAGGTCAGCGCCGAGTTCGAGGCCGGCATGCGGCGGTGGTGGCAGACCTCGGCGGTCAACCGGGAGCAGATCGACCGGCCGGGACCGGAGGCGTTCGGCATCGATGTCGACGCACTGGGGTCGCTTTTCGCCCGGTACACGCAGCGCTTCAGCACCGCTGAGCGGGACCGGTAGCGGCCAATGACCGATGCCGGAAAACGGTGCTCGGGGAAATGCCCATGTGGTTCAATACCGCCGATGAATTTGGCGATGATGGGCATAGTCGGCGCCGTCGCGGGTGCGTCGTCGACGGGGCTCATCACCCTGCTGAAGTCCGCCCTGGACAACGCCGCTCAGCGCCGTACCTCCGAGGCGGAGCGCCGCCACCAGGTGGTGGCCAGCCTTCGGGCGCAACGCGATACCACCATCAAACTGTGGCGGATGGGCCTCGAGCACGCCCGCGACTCCTACCAGCGGTCGCTCGCCGACAGCGCCGACGGATCGGCGGCGCCCAACGCGGTCGGGGACGAGTGGTTCGAGACTTTGCGCCCGCACCTGTCCAAATCCGGCGCCGCCGCCGCCCTCCGCACTGCTACCGAGCTGCGCTGCGACAACGAGACGGTCGCCCTGTTGTCCCTGGAGATCGGCCGCATCGAGAAGCTGTGGCTCGACGAGGCCATGGGCTGACCGCAACCATCGACAGGAGCCGATGTGCCACACAACCAGAAGCGAGGCATGCTCACCGCGGCAACGCCTTTGATCATCGCGGCCGTGCTGGCCGTCGGCGGCTGCCCCAGCGCCGCCGCGCAACCCGAGAGCCCGACAACCCCGAGCGCTCCGGGCGACTTCCTGACTGTGGTCGCCAACCAGACCGGCCTGCCTGCGCCGCGCTGGACCGCATCGGGCATTCACACGGCTAAGGGATTCACCACCGCGGCGGCCCAGACCACCAGCGTCGCCGGGATGAGGGCCGACTGCGACAACATCAACCTGAACCGGAAGCTGTCGACCGACTTCCTGCGAGATGTCTTCGGCCCCGGCCTGATCGGCTTCTTCTACAAGTGCGAGAACATCAGTGCGGACACCAACCAGTACTGGTTCACCATCGCATCCGGTGACCCCGCCCAGATCGACAAGCTCTGCGATCCGGCAACGCAGTACCCGGTCGTGTACGACGCCCAGCACAACACCTACTGGCGCGACGAGCCCTTCACCTGCACCGACCGGTTCGGCCCCTATTGACGCGGCAGGATCAGCACCGGCACCGGTGAGTGCCGGACGATCCGCGCCGCCGCCGAGCCGAGGAAGACGTGGGAGAGGTCGCCGGCGGTGCCCGATCCCAGCGCCAGCAGGTCACCGGCATCCCAGGCCACGCTCTCCACGGCGTCGCGCCAGGACCGTCCGCTGCCCACGACGACGTCGACATCGGGTACCGCCAGCCGCTGCCGGATATCGTCCAGCTGAGCCGCGATCTCCTCCTGCATGCGCTCGGACCAGTGCGATACGACCAGGTCCTCGCCGGACGCCGTCGAACCGAACCAGGCCGGCCGCACCGTGAACGACACGATCCGCAACGGCAGCGACCACGCCGTGGCCAGGTCGGCGGCCGCCGCGAGCAGACCGTTCAGGTCGGCCTCCCCGCCGTAGGCGGCGGTGATCCGGCTCAGCGGTGCCGGTGTGGCGGGGTAGCCGCGCGGGGCGATCGCCACCGGTAGCGCGGCCGTGTGCACCAGCCGGTCGGTTACGCTGCCCAGGGTCACCCGGCCGAGCAGGCCCGACGACGACGACCCGACCACCACCACGTCGGCGCGGTACTCCTCGGCGAGCTCGAGCAGCCCGACCGGAATCGAGGTCGCCTGATGGATCACGACGGGGATGTCCAGGCCACCGCCCACCCGGCCGATCACCTGTTCCAGTGATGTGCGGGCCTGGTCGCACACAACGGTCAGGTACTCGTCTTCGACCGGATCCGAACGGGGCGGCCAGGAGCGCTCGGCCACGGCCGCGGCGACGATGGATTCCCCACTGCTGTGAGCGATCCGGATCGCCAGGTTGATCGGTGCATCGCTCTGGCGGCTGGTGCTGAAGCCGGCCAGGATCGTCACGGCGCGCGCCCCACGGTGCCCGCCTGGGAGATGACGTTGGTGACCGGCACGTCGTACTCGCCGCGGGCGCGGTCGACGACATCGAAGCGATGCCAGATCGATTCGCTCGGAGGTGCGGTTGCGATCACGATCTGGTCGGGGTGGAACGACTCGACGCCGGCGGCCAGTGCGCGCAGTGGCCGGTAGTCACCCAGCGTGCCCTCGGCCGAAAATCCCTCGGCGCGAAGCGTGTTGAGCGTGTTGTCCAGCCGTTCCTGGGCAGCGGCCACTGTCGCGTCCCACACGTCGAGCGGGCCGTGGGTGGCCGCGACGCCGGTCTCAACCGGGCTTGCGGGTACCACGACCTGGAACGCCGTCTCGCGGTCCGCGCCGATCTCGCGCAGCTTTTCCAGCAGTTCGGTGGAATCGACGACCTCGTTGGCCAGCACCAGCACCCGATGGGGCGGTGCCGTCGCGGCCACCCCGGCCGGTGCCGGGCGGCTGTTGATGAACCACCGGTTGGCGAAGAACAGCACGATCACGACCGCCCATGACAGCAGGCTCAGCACCAGTTGGGAGCGCACGGCCGGCTGCAGGTACATCTGCACCAGGATCAAAATGATTGCCGCAGCGGTGATCAGCGACAGCACCGGGAACAGCCACATCTTGACCTTGAGTTCGCCGTCGGGTGTCCGGTAGCGCAGCACGATGTGCGAGATGACGATCAGCAGGTAGACGAACAGGATGATCGCTCCGCTGGAGTTCAGCAGGAACGCGAAGATGGACTTCTCCGCGAACGCGGCGGCGATCACGCACAGCAGTCCCACGATCGACGAGGTCAGGATCGACACGGCCGGGACGCCGCGCCGGGTCACCGACACCAATTGCGGCGGGGCCTCCCGACGTGCGGCCAGCACGAACAACATTCGCGACGCCGTGTACATCCCGGAGTTGAGACAGCTCAGCACTGCGGTGAGGACCACCGCGTTCATGATCTGGTTGGCGTAGGGGATGCCCATGCGCTCGAAGGCCGCGACGAACGGCGAGGCGCCGGCCTGCTCGTCGTTCCACGGCATGATCGTCACGAGCAGGAATGCGGAGCCGACGAAGAAGACGGCGATCCGGACGATCACGGAGTTGGCGGCCTTGGCCACCGCACGTTCGGGATCGGAGGACTCGGCGGCGGCGATCGTCGCGATCTCGGGACCGACCATCGAGAAGATGACGGTCACCACGCCGACGGTGACCGCGCTGACTCCGTGCGGGAAGAAGCCGCCGTGCGTCCACAGGTTGGAGAAGTCCATGTTCTTGTGCGGCCACAGGCCGAACACGTAGAGCGACCCGATCACCAGGAACACGACGATCGCGCCGACCTTGATGCCGGCGAACCAGTACTCGAATTCGCCGAACGAGGACACCGAGAACAGGTTGGTCGCCGTCATCGCGATGAGCAGCAGCAGCGCGGTCAGCCACAGCGGGGCGCCGGGCACCCAGTACTGGATGATCTTGGCGCCGGCGATCGCCTCGAAGCCGACGACGATCACCCAGAAGTACCAGTACAACCAGCCGACCGAGAAGCCGGCCCAGTCGCCGAGCGCGGTGCGGGCGTAGTCGGCGAACGACCCGGTGGACGGGTTGGCCACCGCCATCTCGGCGAGCATCCGCATCACCATGATGATCAGCAGGCCGGACAGTCCGTAGGTGATGAACGCCCCGGGCCCGGTGTCCCGGATGACCACCCCGGAGCCGACGAACAGGCCGGCGCCGATCACCCCGCCGATCGCGATCATGGTCAGCTGCCGCTGACTCAGGGCCTTGCGCAGTTCGGGCGTCGCGGACACATCTGCCTCCTTGCTCTCCCCTGCAATTGTGACCTGTACCACATACGGTGAATTGCAAAACGGAACAAACGGGGCACGGCCGCTGGCCCGGAAGGAAGCCGAGGCGCATCGCCCGGAACTGCTCGACGGGGTCGGCCTCATCGTGGGGATCGACCGGTTCATGTCCGAGGCGCGCCCGGTCACGAACTTCTCCGGCAACGCGGTGGCCACCCTGCTGGTGGGGTCGAGCTCACCATGCTCGACGATGCCGATACCCCGGGACGCCCGGCCACGGTCGGTTGACCACCGCTTTCCCGGGATGGCCGACAGGTGAACAACAATCGCGCGCCCGGCCCCGGTGCCCGCGGGCTGCTACGGTCGGCCGGCGGCGGGCTGTGGCGGCCGTCCACTCAACCGGAGGGAAGGGTTGTCGATGCCTCGATCGAATGCGGCCAGGGCGGTGGCGATGGTGGGGGCCGGGGCGGCGCTCGCCGGTGCCGGGGGACTGACCGCGGGCTGCTCCAGCAGCACCGAGCAGGGGCCCACGAGCACAACCACGCCCGCCCCGCCGTCGCCGGTGGAGAAGGGCGTGATCAACATGCCGCCCAGGGCGTTCAACCAGAACCAGAACGCCGCCGACGCAATGCTGGCCCTGGAGAGCCAGGGCTACATCGTGCAGATCAACAACGGCGGCGGCTACTCGGGCAGCAGCGTGCTCTCGCAGTGCCGGATCACGTCGGTCGACGGCCTCAAGGGCAGCAACCCGCCGCCCAACACCACCGTCTTCCTCACCCTGTCCTGCCCGAACAGCAACAACTGACCGGCAGTCCGACGCCTGAAAGGGCCGGTGCGCCAACCTCGGCGGTGAGCGCCGGAAAGTACGCTCTCTGCTGGGAAGCCCCCATAGCCCAATCGGCAGAGGCAGCGGACTTAAAATCCGCCAAGTGTGCGTTCGAGTCGCACTGGGGGCACTGGATCTGACCAGTTCAAGCAAGACTCACCAAATCGCCGTCCCGGCGTGATCGGCTGCCTACCATCAGCCGATGCGCGGATCCAAGATTCTCATCACCGGAGCGACGGGCCAGGTCGCTACCCCGATCGCCCTGGCCTTCGCGGCCGACAACGAGGTGTGGGGGGCCGCGCGCTTCACCGATCCTTCGGCGCGGGAACGCCTCGAGCAGGCCGGAGTTCGGTGCGCGGCGGTCAACATGGCCGCCGGGGACTTCACCGGGCTCCCGGCAGACTTCGACTACGTGCTCAACTTCGCGGTGGCCAAGAGCGGCAGGTGGGACAAGGACCTCGCGGTCAATGCGGAGTCCGCCGGCCTGCTCATGTCGCACTGCCGGGGCGTGAGGGCCTTCCTGCATTGCTCGTCCGGCGCTGTCTACGATCCGCCGAACGACGAACCCCGGACCGAACGCACCGTTTACGGCGACAACCACACGCCCCTGCTCCCGACCTACTCCATCTCCAAGATCGCCGGAGAGGTCGTCGTCGCCACCATGGCGCGCGCCCTAGGTATCCCGGCCACCATTGCGCGCCTCAACGTCCCATACGGCGACAACGGCGGTTGGCAGCGCTACCACCTGGAGATGATGCTCAACGGCACACCCATCCCGGTGCCGCCCGGCGGCCCGGCCGTCTATAACCCGATCCACGAGGACGACATCATCGCGATGATCCCGAAACTGCTTGAGCTGGCCTCGGTTCCGGCAACCACGGTCAACTGGGCCGGTGACCAGTTCATCAGCATTCAAGACTGGTGTGCCTACCTCGGCTCGCTCGTCGGCAGGGAGCCGGTGTTCGAGGAGAGCGATCGGGCGCTGCGTGGTAATCCGTTGGACGTCAGCAGGATGCATGAGCTTATCGGCACCACTACCGTCGACTGGCGCGACGGGATGCGCCGCATGGCCGCCAAGTTCCACCCCGAACTCGTCGCCCTCTGATCCGGTAGGAATGGCTCCGGAGCGCGGTTGGTGTCTTTATGGTTGAGCGGTGCCTGAACTGGACCGCCGAAGCATGTTCCTGATATCGGGGCTGGGCCTGCTGGCCGCCGCGATCCCGCTCCCGCGCGCCGACGCGGCTCCCCCAGGTGGTGCCTACCTGTTCGAGGATGACTTCGACGGACCCGCGGGCTCGCCCCCCAATCCGGGAAACTGGACGGTGCAGAACTGGCAGGACGACACGTGGCCGCCGGTCGCGAGCCAGTACCGCGACGACCGGCAGAACGTCTTTCTGGACGGGAATTCGAACCTGGTGATCCGGGCCACCCGGGAAGACGACACGTACTTCAGCGGCAAGGTGCGCGGGAACTGGCGGGTGCCGATGGGCCACACCTGGGAGGCGCGCGTCAAGCTCGACTGCCTGGTACCGGGGGCCTGGCCTGCGTTCTGGGCCGTCAACGAAGACCCGCTGCCCGACGGCGAGGTGGACATCATGGAGTTCTACGGCAACCTCAACTGGCCCCCGGGGACGACGGTTCACGCCGCATCGAACGGAAAGACGTGGGAGAGCAAGTCGATTGCGGGCTTGGTCGACGGTGCCTGGCACAACTGGCGGATGCGCTGGGACGAGAACGGGTTCAAGTTCTGGCGGGACTACGTCGACGGCGCCAAGCCGTACTTCACGGTGCCGCCCAAGCCCATCCCGGTCCACGGCAACCCGACCGACCTGCGCTGGCCGTTCAACAATCCGGGGTACTGGCTGAGCCCGATGTTCAACCTCGCGATCGGGGGGCCCGGTGGCGGCGACCCCGCCCTGACCAACTTCCCGGTGTCGATGCTCGTCGACTGGATCCGCATCTCCTGACGGTCTGGCCCACTTCCCAGTGGAACGCCAGTTTGTGGGAGCGGTTCAGTGGGTAGGGTACGGAAATGCCTAGTCGTGTCACTGCCTGCGCCGCTGTCCTGATCACTCCCGTCGCCCTGTTGGTGGGCTGCTCGTCTGACAACGGGTCGAACCAGACCAGCTCGTCGACCACCTCGACCACTACGGCGGGCGCGGAAACCCTTACCGCACAACTGAAGACGGCCGACGGCAAGCCGGTCGCCGACGCCACCTTCGACTGGTCCGACGGCTATGCGACGGTGACCGTCGAGACCGTCAGCGGTGGCATCCTCGCGCCCGGTTTCCACGGCCTGCACATCCACTCGGTGGGAAAGTGCGAGGCCGACTCGGTGGCGCCCAGTGGGGGAGCGCCGGGCAACTTCAACTCCGCGGGCGGACACCTGCAGGTGCCCGGGCATACCGGCCATCCGGCCAGCGGTGACCTGACGTCGCTGGAGGTCCGGTCGGACGGGTCGGCCAAGCTGGTCACCACCACCGACGCCTTCACCAAGGCCGACCTGACCGGCCCGGAGGGGGCGGCACTGATCATCCACGAGGGCGCGGACAACTTCGCCAACATTCCGCCGCGCTACTCCGTCGACGGCAAGCCCGGTCCCGACGAGACCACGATGGCCACCGGCGATGCCGGCAAGCGAGTGGCCTGCGCGGTTCTCGCGCCGGCCAGCGCAACCGCGGCGTCCACGTCCACCAGCACCTCGACGGTCACCTCAACGACCGTGACGGCCGTGCCGGCGCCGGGGGAGGCCACGACGAGCACCACCACCTCCGCCACCGAGACGTCGCCGTCGGCCACCCCCACGACGACGGTCACCACGACGCCGTCCCTCCCGACCACCACCACGGCGGCACCGCCGGTCACCACGACGACGGCGGCCCCGGGAGCCTGATCCGCACGTCGCCACGGTGAGTTCGACCTACAGTCGACGCCGGTGGTATAGGAGTGCAGATGAACAGCCGGAACGAACCCGTGGTGGTGGTCGGCAGTGGCCCACTCGGAGCCGTCGCCGCCCGCCGTCTTGCCGAGGCAGGTCGTGCCGTGACCATCTTGGAGGCCGGGCCGGCGATCTCGGATCCACCGGGCTCCCACGTCCGAAACCAGGCCCGATACCAGCGGGACCCGGACTCGTTCTTCGCCGGAATCGCCTCGCACATAACCTATTTCGACCAAACCGCGCCGCCGCGGGGGTTGCCGGGGGCGTCGGTGAGCGCCGCGGTCGGCGGCCAGGGCGTGTTGTGGACCAATAACTGCCCCAGGCCGACGCCGGCCGAACGCGGTGAATTGCTGTCGGATGACGAGTGGGAACACTACCTCGGCGCCGCCGAACGCTACCTGGGCGTCACCGACGACACGTTCTCCGGTTCGGTTCGCCAGCAACGGATCCTGGAACGCCTCGGACCCGTGCTCGCCGCGGCCGGCCGTGATCTCCGCGGGCAGCCGATGGCCGGCCGCCTCGTGGCTCCCGACACCGTCCACTATGTCGCCACAGATGACATCCTGGCCGGCGTCGGGGTGCGGATCGAGACCGCCGACGTTCGCCACGTTCTGTTCCACCGTGGGCGCGCTTCGGGGGTGCGGCTGGCCGACGGCCCGACCGTGCCGGCCTCGGCGGTGGTCGTGGCCGCCGGAGCCTTCGACACTCCGATCCTGCTGCACCGCTCGGGAATTCGGCACCCGGCCCTCGGCTGCCGTCTCACCTATCACCCGGTTCTGTATTCGCAGCTGGTGCTTGACCCGGACGTGTGCGGCGGCGCTGGTGATGTGCCGCCGCGGCTGTGGATTCCGCCGGCCCCGGGCGCACCCTGGAATACCATGCTGCTGCGCGATACCAATCCCGTACCACCGTCGGCCCCCGATGTTGATCTGCCTGCACACCGGCTGCTCGAGATCCAGACGTTCTGCCCGGTCGACATCCACCCGGACAACACGATGACGATCGCCGATGACGGGGCCGTGGCCTTCGACGTCCCGCTGCGGGAGGCCGACCGGGCGCGGATGGCGGCGGTGCTCGCCGACCAGCACGAGTTGGCCGGGGCGCTGGGACGCTTTCGAGCGGGTTTGGAGCCGCAGTGGATGGAGCTGGGCTTCGCCCACGTGATGGGCACCTGCCGCATGGGAGCCGCCGACGACGGCACCTGCGTGACGGACGAGTTCGGACGAGTGTGGGGTACCGAGAATCTCTACCTGGCCACCGTCGGCGTCATTCCGGACCCGCTGGCCGTCAATCCCACACTGACCGCGGCGGCGCTGGCGATCCGCAGCGTCGACCGATTGCTGTCCGGTGCCTGAGCTCAGGCGGGCACGAGCAGCGCCACCGCGTGCGTGACGACCGCATCCAGGTCGTCGCCCAGGGTGCCGGCCAGCCACTGCTGGGCCAGCTCGGCCATCGCGCCGGCGTACATCGCGGCGCCGACTTCGGTTGCGACACTGTCGTTCTCGGGTGACGCACGCCTGCCCTCGCTCAGCACCAACTCGCGGAGGTTGTCCTGGGCCATGGTCCGTCGCGCGGCGAGCACGGGGTTCGTCCGGGCCTCGGTGAACAGGATCCTGCCGCGCCGCGGGTCGGCGGAGCTGAAGTCGAGGACCGCCCGGATACCGGCCTTGAGGCGGGCCCGGTCGTCGTTCGGGGCGCCGCCCATGGCCGCGGCCAGCAGTTCGCCGAGCGTGGCCGCCACCTCGTCGTAGACGGCGCCGAGAAGTTCGTCGGTGTCGGTGAAGCTCTCGTAGAAGTAGCGCGTGTTCAGTTCGGCCGCACGGCACACCGAGCGCACCGAGACGGCGCCCTCCCCGCCGTCGCCGAAGAGTTCGAACGCGGCGGCGACCAGCAGGGCGCGCCGCTCCGCCTGGCGATCGGTGGGCGACACCCCGGCCCATCTGGTCGCGCGCGTCATGGGTCGAGGATACGCGTTTGGTGACAGGTGTAGCCAAACATGCTAGTTTTGGCTACGACCGTGACCAGAAGGAGCCGGCGACATGAAACTGCTGCTGCCACATCAGATCGTCGAGGAGAAGGTGCGGTCCGACTTCGACAGGGACATTCGCCGGCGATTCTTCCGCGGGCTGGAGTTCGTCGAGCCGGAGGGCGATCCGGGTTGGTTCGGACCCGGCAGCGCGGTGTGGCACGTGCACTCCCACACCTCCGCGCTCATCTTCGGCCTGCAGTGCGCCGCCTTCATGGAGCGGCTGGACCCCAGCATCTTCTGGATGGGCTCGGACCACTCCCGGCTGGTCGAGCGCGATGAGGACGGCACGCCGACCGGCCGCATCGACGTCGAAGGCGCCCAGACCCGGCTGGCCCACTCGCTGGCGTTCTTCATCGGCACCGCCTACGGGTCGACCCGCACCGCCGAGAAGGTGGCCCAGACGGTGCGCGCGATGCACCACACCATCAAGGGAGTCCGGCCCGACGGCCTGCCCTACGACGCCGACGACCCGGAGTGGCTGCGCTGGAACTACGCCACCGTGGTCTGGGGTATCGCCACCGCGCACGAGCTCTACCACCCGATGCCGCTGCGCGACATCGACCGCTACTACGCCGAATTCGTTCGGGTCGGGCACGCGCTCGGCGGTACCGATCTACCGTCCACCAAGGCCGAGACGGCGGACTGCCTGCGGTCGTACCTGCCCCGCCTCGCGCTGACGCACGGCGCCGCGATGTCCACCGGCGCCAACCTGATGAGCAACCCCGACGTCCCGGCCACCGCGAAGTTCTTCGACTGGGCCATCCGCGACGCGATGCCCGAGTGGGCCGCCGAACTGATCTCCCACAAGCCGCCGCACCCGGTCGAGCGCGCCGCCCGCCGCGCCGCCACCTGGGCCGCCATCAACGGCACCCGCGCCGCGATGGGTCAGCTCCCCGAGTTCCAGCAGGCGCAGCGCCGGGTGGCCAACGGCACGATCGTCGACCACACCGAACCGGCCTACGTGCTGGGCAGCGATCCCGTCCGCAGCCGCGACAAGGTCGAGCAGATGCTGTGATCCGGGCTAGCTTCCGGCCCGCCGGCCCGCGTATGCCTTGAGATCGGCCGACAGCGCGTCGGCCACCAACAACTTCGGCAGCAGGCCCGGCTCGGACATCCGGGCACGAAACGCCAACTCGATCGTCACGTCGTGCTCGGGGCGATGGTCGACCACGATCGGGTCACCGGCCCGCACCGTCCCGGGCGAGATCACCCGCAGGTAGGCACCAGGCCTTGCCGCCCGCGTGAACGTCTTGATCCACCGGTCGGCCGCCAGAAACGCCGCGAACGTCCGGCACGGCGTCCGGGGCGCCGAGACCTCCAGCAGCAGGCCGTCGGTGCCGATCCGCCAGCGCTCGCCGATCCGGGCGCCGGTCACCTCGACGCCGGCGGTGGTGAGGTTCTCGCCGAACATGCCGCTGCTGATCGGGCGCGCCAGTTCGGTCTCCCACCCGTCGAGGTCCTCGCGTGCATAGGCGTACACGGCCTGATCGTCCCCACCGTGCAGCTTGTGGTTGCCGATGGTGTCGCCGGTCAGCCCGCTGCCCGTCGGGCCCGGCGCCCGCACCCTCACCGCCTCGTCGGTCGGCACCTTGTCGATGCCCGTCGATTTCCCACGCGCCTTCGGATCGGGGTTCACCCGGACCCGGGCCAGATTGACCGACTCCACGTGCGCCATCACGCCAGACTAGGGGAGTGCCCCCGGTCCGGCGAGCGGTGCACCCGGCCGGCGGCCTCGACCCCGACGGCGCACCCGATGTTGCTCGACTGCGGTGCCCGCCGCCCAGCGGTGCGGATGGCCCCACCCCCGAAGCGGCCGGGTACGCGCAGGTCCGCGGGGCCGGCGCGGCACGGCCACGACACCGTCCGGCCCGGATGATTTTGCACTGAAAATTATCTGGCAGAACTGATTTCGTTTTCGCTACCGATCGTGTGCGGTGGCACGCTACAGTGCCCTCGGCATTCGCATCGTCTGCGCCCCACGTGGGCGGCCCCACCGGGAATCGCCGAGTTCCGGCGGGCCGCAACCGGACCGATTCCTTTGCTGTGGACAGCTGCGGCGGGGCTTCGCCGTACCCATTGATGTGCGTCGAGGAAACAGTCATGGTGTGGATCAGCCGTATCGCGGTAGTGGCGCTGGCCCTCGCGGCCTTCCTGCTGACCGGGCAGGCGCCGGTCGGAGCGGCCGTCATGTGGCACCCCAAGCCCGCTTTGCTCCCCACCCCGTGGACCCACCTGGTGGGGCCCGCCAACGCGCTGCCCGAGTACCCACGCCCGCAGCTGGTGCGCAAGCAGTGGCTGAACCTCAACGGCGTGTGGGGCTACACCGGGCGGCGGGGGGCCCCGGCAGATGCGCCGCCGCCCCCGCCGGCCGCCTACCGCGAACAGATCCTCGTTCCCTATCCCACCGAGTCGGCGCTGTCCGGCATCGGTCGCCATGACGACGAGATGTGGTACCGCAAGGTGTTCAAACTGCCCAGCTCGTGGGGGGGCCAGCACGTGCTGCTGCATTTCGGCGCGGTCGACCAGATCGCCACCGTCTGGCTCAACGGCCGGCAGGTGGCCCACCACGAGGGCGGCTACACCGAGTTCAGCGCCGACGTGACCGCGGCGCTGCGCGGGCCGGGCCCGCAGGAGATCATCGTGCGGGCGCGGGACCGCAACGAGGCCAACGCATTCCCGGTCGGAAAGCAGCGCACCAACCCCCGCGGGCTGTTCTACACCGGCGCATCGGGGATCTGGCAGACGGTGTGGATGGAGCCGGTGCGCGCCGCCCACATCGACAGACTCGACATCGTCCCGGATCTGACCGGGCTGACCGTCACGCCAAGGGCTTCCGGGACCACGGTCGAGCGTGCCGTGGCATTCGTCGCCCAACGCGGCGGCCGCGTGGTTGCGATGGCCTCCGGCGCCGCGGGCCGGCCGATCCGCCTCCCGATCCCGGCGCCGCACCTGTGGACGCCCGACGACCCCTACCTGTACGACCTGAAGGTGGCGTTGGTGCGCCCCTGCGGGGCGGTGGTCGACGTGGTGTCCAGCTACTCCGGTCTCCGCACGATCGGCACCGTCCCCGACGCGAAGGGCAGGCCCAGGATCGCGCTCAACGGCAGGATCACCTTCCTGCACGGCCCGCTCGACCAGGGCTACTGGCCCGACGGCATCTACACCGCACCCACCGACGACGCACTGAAGTCCGACCTGCAGCGGATCAAGGAGCTGGGGATGAACTTCGTGCGCAAGCACGCGAAGGTCGAACCGGCGCGCTGGTACTACTGGGCCGACCGGCTCGGGCTGCTGGTGTGGCAGGACATGCCGTCGCTTTACGTGTCGCTCGCGGTGCCGGTCGGCCGGGCCCCGGATCCGCCGCCCGTGGCCAAGGCGAACTTCGAGCGCGAACTGTCGGAGACGATCGACCAACTCCGCAGCGTGACGTCGATCGTCGGCTGGGTGCCGTTCAACGAGGGCTGGGGTGAATACGACGCCGCCCGCATCGCCGGCCTGGTGAAGGCCGCCGACCCGACCCGGATGGTCGACGCCAACAGTGGGGTGAACTGCTGCAAGTCCCGAGGTGACACCGGGGCCGGCGACATCTACGACGACCATACCTACGTCGGGCCCGGTCGGCCGGCGCGCCGGGACCGGCGGGTGCGGGTCGACGGCGAATACGGCGGACTGGGCCTGGCGGTCGACCGGAACCGCTGGCCGGGCCGGCCGGAGGCCTACGAGATGGCCGGAAACCCCGCTCGGCTGACCCAGCGCTACGTCGAGCTCAGCCGCGCGCTGGAGGACATCGTCCGCAGGGACGGGCTGTCGGGGGCGATCTACACCCAGACGACCGACGTCGAGAACGAGGTCAATGGGTTCCTGAGCTATGACCGCTGGGTGGTCAAGATGCCGATTCCCGTTGTCGCGGAACGGAGTCGGGCGGTGATCGCGGCGGGCACGCCGACGGCCGACCCGCGCGACATCCGCCGCTGAACGCTCAGTTCTGCTGGCCGCAGTTGGTGTCGGCGGGCTTGGCCGGCCACACGCAGGCGTCGATATCGGTCGTGCTGCCGTACCCGCCCCCGCTGAACACCCCATAGGCGGTGCCGTTGGTGCCGGTGTAGGTGGCACCGCCGCCGCCACCGCCGCCGCCGGAGTTCTGGACCGTGAGCGACCAGCCGCCGCCCTCAAGCGTGGTCTTGTAGGCGTTCATCACGTCGGTCGGCGCGCCGTTCACCAGGAAGTGCTTGTGGATGCCGTTCTCGCCGACCGGGTCGGGACCGTCCGCGCGCTGATTGCCGGCCGGCACGGGCAGCAACGACGGCAGATCCACGGTGGCCGTTGTGCTGGTGGGCGACCCCGATGTGGCGCCGGTCACAGTCACCGTCGACGTGCTGGTCGAGGTCGAAGAATTGCCGCAGGCGACGGCGAGCAGACTGGTCGCCATCAGCGCTGCTGAGCGGACATGGACGGTGCGTCTCATTTCGGCCCCTTCGCTCGGCGCGACCGCGCAAACTCGGGCTTCGGATGGTTGACCGCCACGGCGGCCGCTGTGACGAGTTTTACACCTGTCGAAAAAGTGAAGCCGTAATGCCAGACACGTCGCCGCTTTAGAGTATCGTCAAGCACCTGTATCGTGGACGAACGTCCTGAAGAAGCCGGGGAGTCAGTCGTGGTCCGTACCCATGTGAGCGCCGTCTTCGGCGCCTGCGTGCTGGCCAGCGGTGTGCTTTTGGCTGGTAGCGGCGGCATTGCCGCGGCGGCCCCGGACAGCACCGGATCGAGCAGCACCGGCACTTCCAGCGACTCCACCAGTTCCACCAGCTCGAGCAGCTCCACCAGCTCCACCAGCTCGAGCAGCACCGATAGCGGCACCGCCACCACCGCCAGCACCGCTAACACCAGCACTGTTGCCCCCGGCCCGCGCCGCCGCGGCCCCATAGCCAGCATCCTGAAGACCCTGCACGACCTCAGCACTGTCCGGGGTCCCGGACAGAAGCGCTCCCCGCAGCCGGCGGCGGGCCCCACTTCGGCGGCCCCCGGCGTGGTCACCGCGTCCGGGACCAGCACGGTCCGCCAGGGTGACCCGTCGGCGTCGACGACCAGCACCGCCGCCAGCGACTCCTCGTCGCCGTCGTCGTCCTCGACGGCCAAGCTGACCACCCCGGCCGCCGACTCGTCGACACCGGCCGCCGCGGACAGCGCCCCGGCCGCCGCCACGGTCGCGGCGGACACCGTGGCGCCCGATGAAACCTCCTCGACGCCGGCCAGCGCGGCCACCACCCCGGCGGAAGCCGCCGTGACCGTCGCCGCGACCACCACGAAGCCCGACGAAGGCTCGTCGCCCACCTCGGCGACTGCCGCCAAGCAGGGCGAGGGGTCGTCGACCCCGACCGAGGGGGCTAGCAGTTCCAAGACTGCTACGACATTCGCGGCGGCCACCGACCCGGCCAACGACTCGGCGACCCAGTCGCCGACCACCACATCGGCTGCGACCACGGCGAGCACCACCCGGAATGCGACGGCGACCTTCGACCCGATGGCGACGCCGCTGACGGATGCGGTTCAGTCCTTCGTCAACGCGGTCGCCCAACTGCCGTCTGTGTTGCAGCCGATCGCTCCCGGGTTGGTCGAACCGCTGATGCAGTTGATGGCGCAGATACCCAAGCTGCTAGCGCCGGTCCTGAACTTGATGGCGGACGTCGAGGTCATAGTCCGTTCCGTCGTCCATGCCTTGGTACCCAACTGGGGCGTATCTGGGGCCATCCCTGAAATGAGCATGCAGGCCAAGGGCCTCATGGCAACCTGGACAACGGCGATCGCCACGGTGGCGCCCGCGGTGATGCCGGCGGCCGGGGAGCTGCCCCGCACGTTCATCACGCCGCTCTCCGGCCCGGCCGCGGCGCTGACCCCCCAGCTGCTGTCGGCGCCGTTCGGCATCGCTGTCGCACCCCCGCAGGCCACCGCGCCGGCGTCGACCGCTAGCCCGCTGGCGAACCTGCCGAGCCAGATCGCACAGGCGTTGCGGGAGGCGTTGCGCACGGTCTCGCTGGCCGAACTGGCCCTGGCCGCGCTGCCGGGCCTGGCCGGGCTACTGGTGTTCTTCGCCACCGGCGTCCGCATCGGACACCGCCAGGCCAAGTTCGGGTTCGCGATGGAGATGACGGGCATCATGCGCTTCGCTCCGGCCGGCCCGCTGGGCGTCGTTCGCACCGGCTCCTTCATCGCGGTCAGCCCGAAGAAGGCCGCCGCAGTCGCCGTCGAGGCCCAGCCCAAGGCGCGCCGCGGGCGTCGCCACCTCGAACTGGTCGCCTAAGAAGCGCCTCTCGGCCGGCCGCCGCGTGGCCTTACCGACCTACCAGCCCACCTGGGAATCCGTTGGCGCGCATGCCCTTCCGCAGTGGTACGACGATGCCAAACTCGGCGTATTCCTGCACTGGGGGCTCTATTCGGTACCCGGCTGGGCCCCCCAGGTGCCCGACATCCAGCGACTGCTGAAGGAGAAGGGCCCCGCGGATATGCTGCGGGACAACCCCTATGCGGAGTGGTACCTCAACACCAGCCGACTGACGGGCAGCCCGACCTGGCACCATCAACGCCAGACCTACGGCCCGGACGCGACCTACGACGACTTCATCCCGGCCTTTGACGACGGCAGCGCCGCGGCCGACATGGATGCGATCGCCACGTTCTGCCGTGATGCCGGGGCCGGGTACGTGGTGCTCACCACCAAACACCACGACGGATTCTGCCTGTGGCCCACCGACATTCCGCACCCCCGCAAGGGTCGCTATCACGCCCGCCGCGACATCGTGGGCGATCTGCGCCGCGCCGTGCTGGACGCCGGCCTGCGGATGGGGCTGTACTACTCGGGCGGATACGACTGGCCGTACAACGACGCGATGGTCAAGAGCCTGGCCGACAGCTTCCTGGCGGTCCCCGATTCGCCCGACTACGTGGACTACGCCACGGCGCATGTGCGCGAGCTGATCGGCCGATACCGGCCGTCGGTGCTGTGGAACGACATCTGTTGGCCCACAGGGGGCGACCTGCCGGCCTTGTTCGCGGCGTACTACAACGCGGTGCCCGACGGTGTAATCAACGACCGATGGGTCGAGCCGCCCGGGCGCCGCGGGCCGGTGACCGATTCCGTCTCCCGCCTGGCCGGCCTTGCGGTACAACGACTCTGGCCGCTGGTACCCGACCGCTACAAGTCGCTGACGTTTCCCGCCAACCACCATTTCGACATCCGGACCCCGGAGTATGCCGCCTTCGAGACGATCCAGCCGAAGAAGTGGGAGTCCACCCGCGGGGTGGGTCACTCGTTCGGTGCCAATCGCAACGAACGCCCCGAGGACATCGTCACCGGCACGGAACTCGTGCGGTCCTTCGCCGACATCGTCGCCAAGAACGGCAATCTGCTCATCGGTGTGGGGCCGGACGAGCAGGGCCGCGTCCCGGAGCAGCAGTGCGCGCCGCTGCGGGAGCTGGGCGAGTGGCTGCGGGTGAACGGCGAGGCGATCTATGCGACGCGGCCCTGGCAGATCGCGAGTTCGGCCACCACGCAGGGAACCGAGGTCCGCTTCACGCGCCGCGACGACGCCGTGTACGCCATCCTGCTCGACCTGCCGACCCGGGAGTTCGGCATCCGTGGCCTGGACGCGAGCGGGGTCAGCGACGTCCGGGTGCTGGGCCTGCCCGAGCCGGTGGACTGGCGGGTGGACGATGGGACGCTGAAAATCGTTCTGCCCGAACGTATGCCGGTATCACCCGCGCATGTCATCGCGATCGGCGCGGGCGCGCGCGTGGCTCAGCCCCGCTGAACGCTGTTGTCGATACCGGACTTGTCCACCTCCGGTGTGCCGGAGTGGTAGGTGATCTTGTTGTTCATGCCGGAGGCGACGATGGAGTCGGCGGCGTCGACCGTGACGACGTTGCGCACGCCCGACACGTCGACGCGCGCGCAGTGGCCGGTGAGGACCACGATGTTGTCGACGCCGCTGATCGTGACGGTGCTGTCGTTGCAGGCGATGGTCCGGTTCTCCTCGACCCCGGACACACTGATGCTGCCGCCCGGCGGGGCGGTGGAGACCGTCGCCGCCGAACTCGTCGGCGCGGACCCCGGCTGGGTGGTCGAGGTCGGGGCGGTGGGCGTCGGTGCGGCGCTGGTGCGCCGGGTGGGCGAGGTGAACGGCCCGGCCGATGTGCTGGCCGTGCTCGGGCTGCCCGGCGGTGCGTCCGTGCGCGAGACGAGGTTGCTCGCGACCATGGCGACGCCGGCTACCACCAGGCCGACCACCAGCAAGCCCAGCGCGATCCAGCCGAACCGCATGCCGGCGGAACTCTTCGGCGGTTCACCGTAGTAGCCCGGCGGTGGCGGTGGTGGCGGCATCGGGGCGCCGTAGTAACCCGGCGGTGGAGGGTAGCCCCCGGGGGGCGGACCGGGCGGCGGTGGCCCCGGTGACGGGAGGTAGGCACCGGGTGGCCCGTTCGTGCCCAGCTCGCTGGCCCGGGCGACATCGTTCAGGCCGCTCTCCAGTTCCCGAATGCGCTTCTCCGGATCGTCCTCGACGCTCATTCCGCTCGCTCCATGAGCTGACTATGGCGCGGGAGCGGCCAGTTGTCGCGCTGTTTGCGGGGTTTGCCGCCGAGCGGCGCCGGCAGCGAACTCCGCCGGGCACGCCGGCACGGTCCGCGGCCGCCGGGCGCGCCGGACCGGCATGAGCACACCACAATCTAAGATGATTCCTTACAAACTTAGACACGACTGAGCCATTGTGATTTCGGCCTCTTTTGGCCGGTAAGGGCTGAGAATTTCTCAGCCGAGCCGTTTCTGCGCGGCATTGTCCGACCAATTGCCAATAGGCCGAAACCACAGGCGGGGGCGGTATCTGAATTCGCTGTTGGGGCAATACAACGAGGCGATAACAACCACCACCTTAGCGACGGCTGAGACGGCAGGGACGGATGTGAATTGGGCCTCAATGACCGGAAATTCAACGCGAATTCGCTCGGTAGACTCTTTGCAGAACGGCGCCGCTCGGTGCCGTGGACAGGCTCACCCAAACAGTTCGGCCCCGACGAGGGACCGACGGAGGAAGACGATCATGGCAAACATCACTGGCACCACCGAGGACACCGGCCGCACCGGCGGCGTGGCGGTGGCCGAGCGGGTCGCCGCAGCCCACGCGCTGTGGATGTCGACGCTGCCCACGATCCGTCGCGCCCCCGTCGGCGAACTGCTCCCGCAGCCGCTGCGCACCGCCGAACTCGAGTTGCCCACCGAGCCGATCGCCGCGCCCGCGCTGGTGGTCGGCGGTGCGATCGCCGGTACGCACGGCCCGATCAGCGATCTGGCCGTCAGCTCCGACGGCGGCCGCCTGGTGGCCGCCCATTACGCCGATGACGTCGTCTCGATCGTCGACACCGCCGCCATGGCGGTGACCGCGACCATCACCGACGTCCCCGAGCCGTACCGCGTCACCGTTGCCGACCGCGCCTATGTCAGCTCGGCGTCCGACTCCGACGACGCGGTCGTGGCGATCGACACGACGACGGGCCGGGCGCTCGCCGCCACCATCGTCGACGAGACCGCCGCCGGCATCGCGGTCAACCCCGCCGGCGATGTGCTCTATGTCGGGCGCAACGGCGACGCGGTCGTCGACATCGCCGCCATCGACGTCGAGACTGGTGCGACCAGGGTCATCGAGCTGACCACCGCGCCCGGTGCGTCGGTGGACGCGATCCGGGTCAGCGCCGACGGCACCAAGGTGTTCGCCGCCGTCACCACCCCGGCCGGCGGCTCGCTCGCGATCATCGACACCGGCAGCGGCGCTGTGCAGCGCACGGCCGCCCTGGGCGGGTCGATCGGGGACATCGCCGTTGCGCCGCGCGGCCGCAAGGTCTTCGTGACCGGCTGGGACGCCGAACTCGGTGGCGTCATCCATGTGGTCGACGCCGCCGCGGCCCGCCTCATCGACACCGTCGCCCTCGGCGGACTTCCGACGCAGCTGGTGTTCGACCGCGGCGGTGACATCGCGTTCGTCGTGGACCGCGACCAGATCGTGGTGCTGTGCACCGCCACCCACGAGGTCATCGACAGCGTCGTCATCGGTGGTCAGCTGTCCTGCCTGGCCGCCAGCCCGGACGGTGCGCGGCTGTATGCCGCCGACTACGCCGGCACCATCACGGCGTTGCGGGTCGAGGCCGGCACCGGTCACGCCCTGCACGAGCTGGTGAGCACCGGACTGCGGGAGTTGGCGGCCGCGGCGTCCTGAGCCGCGAACTGACACAATCGGGGGATGGCCCCGACCTCCCGCCAACGCCTCGTCACCTTCGTCCAGCGGCACGTCGCCAATCCGGTGATGCGGCTGGTTCCGGTGCAGACCCTGCTGGAGACCACCGGGCGCAAGTCGGGTCAGCCCCGTCGCACCCCGGTCGGCGGCCTACTCGAGGACGGTCGGTTCTGGCTGGTTTCGGAGTTCGGTGAGCGCTCCCAGTACGTCCGCAACATCCAGGTGAATCCGCGGGTGCGGGTACGCGTCCGCGGGCGCTGGCACACCGGGACCGCGCAGCTACTCCCCGAGGACGACGCGGCGGGGCGGCTGGCCGCGCTACCGAAGATGAACAGCGCCGCGGTGCGGGCGATGGGAGACAACCTGCTCACCATCCGGATCGATCTGGACCGCTAACCCCTTCCGGTGCAATCCAGCGACACCGAGATCGTCTGGCTGGTGACCACCGGAACCAGGAAGTTGCCGTCGAGCTTGCCCCGCCCGGGGCCGGTGTAGGGCATCCACTGGGTGATGGTCTGCGGGTTGCGCACACTGGTCACCACGCACTGCGATAGCGGCGCGGTACCGACCCGGTCGATGTTGACGGTGTAACCCTGCTGCTGAAGCTCGCTGATCGTGGTCTGCGCCGAGTCGTCGGCCGACGCGATGCCGACGGGGCCGACGACCGCGCCGCCGATGGCCGCGACCGCGGCAAGCGCCCATGTCTTACCCATAGCCGCGACCTCCCACGCTCTCATGCCGACGATTCTCCTCTTACATCGTCGCAAGCGCCGGTTTCGTTCCCGGGTCCGCCCTGGTTGTTCGCCCGACGGCGCAGCGCCGCGGCGGTTCGGCGGCGGGAGGGTTCGGCCGACGCGAGCGAATTGCCTTGCAGGGTGGACGTTTAGCGGGTCCGCACTGGGGATAACCGGGTCGGGAGGCGTTCGGGCGTCCCGGATCGGGGCGCGAATCTTGCGGCGGACGTCTCATCCTTCAAGCCGGCAAGCCATCGAGGAGGACCCATGGCAGAGAACAGCGGACCCGAAGAGGGGATCAAGGGCGTCGTCGAGGACGTCAAGGGCAAGGCCAAGGAAGCCGTCGGCACGGTGACCGGCCGCGGTGACCTCACCGAAGAGGGCAAGGCCCAGCAGGACAAGGCCGACGCCCAGCGTGATGCCGCCGCCAAGGAGGCCGAGGCGGAGAAGGCGCGCGGTGAGGCCAAGACCGAGGAACAGCGGCAGAAGTCCCACCAGTAGGCGCTGACCACCCGATGGGGCCCGGCCGATCGATTCGGCCGGGCCCGTTCATGTCTGCTGGTCGCTCCCGCCGTGCGGTGACCGCCGTCACCGCACGGCCGGGCCGGTGCCGACACCACACCGCCGGGGCGATTCGCGATCCCGGGACCGGCTACCCCTCGGGGCGTGCCCCCGGAACCGAGCTTGCCGACGAGTCGCGTCCGCCTGACCCACCGCGTTTTGACCCTCGACGGGGACCAGCGGGTCGGGGTGTCCGTCGGCGGAGCGGGTGTCCCGCTGGTGTTCCTGCACGGTTTCGGGCTCAACCGCCGCGCCTACCTGCGGCTGCTGAGCAGGCTGGGTGGGCTGGGCTTCCTGGTCATCGCCCCAGATGCCGCCGGTCACGGCGAAACCCCGACCCTCCCGCGCGGCGCGGCAGCACTCGAGGACCGGGTGCGGCTGACCCTGCGCACCCTCGATGTGCTCGGCGTGCGCAAGGCGGTGTTCGTGGGCCACTCCATGGGCGGGCGGATGATCATCGACCTCGCCGCCCACCACCCCCGAGCGGGTGCTGGCCGCCGTGCTGCTCAATGCCGCCGCCGGGGCGCCCTTCGACGAATCGATCCTCACCGCGAGCCTGCGCTCGCCCCGCAAGGTGGCCGGCCACCTGCTAGCGGCCGCCGTCGACGCGCAGGGCGATCCCGCCCGGCTGCCCGCCGCCGAACTCGTGGCCTACCTGCGGGTGATCGCCGGCGCACTGGGCCGCAATGTCCGCGCTCCGCGCGGGCTCTCCGGGGCGCTGCACGCGATCATCGGTTCCGGGGACTTCTCTCCGCTGCTGGCCGCCATGCGCCGCCACCGGTTGCCGACCATCGTGGTACACGGCGAGAAGGACGGCGTCGTACCCTTCGCCAACGCGCACGACATGGCCGAGCGGGCCGATGCGACGCTGTATCGGGTGCCCGGCGCCCACCACTCCTGGATGCTCGCCGAGCCGCGGCAGGCGGCGGACATGATGCGTCAGCTGCTCGACGCCGAGCTCGGGTGGGCGCTGCGCCGCACCGCCACCGACGAGCGGATCGGCGACGACCCCGAGGCCTGGCAGGACGCCATGCTGCGGGCCGGCTCGCCGCTGCGGGAGCACACCGGGGACGACTACCTCGGCACCGAGCCGGGCCGCCATGTCGACCTGATGCGCCTGCGCTCCAGTTCGGCGCCGCCTCGCCCGCTGCCGCCCCGTCGCCTCGGCGGGCGCTTGGTGCGGCGGTTCGCGCGCCTCAGTCGCGCGGCCGGGTAGCCCTTCTGGCGGGAACCACCGCTGGCGAAAGGTGCACGGCGATAACATTCGTCACACCCCGGCCGAGTGTGAAGGTGGTTCCCCGATGCAGAGCACCATGCAGGACGTCCCGCTGACGGTCGCCGCCATCCTGCGCTATGCGAGCACTGTGCACGGAGACCGCACGGTGACCACGGCGACCGGCGACGGCTACCGGCATGCGACATACCGCGAGGTCGGCAGGCAGGCGGGCCGGCTCGCCAACGCGCTGCGCCGGCTCGGTGTCGACGGCGACGACCGGGTCGCGACCTTCATGTGGAACAACCAGGAACACCTGGAGGCCTACGTCGCGGTGCCGTCGATGGGTGCGGTGCTGCACACCCTCAACATCCGGCTCTTCCCCGAGCAGATCGAGTTCGTCGCCTACGAGGCCGAGGACCGGGTGGTGATCGCCGATCTCTCACTGGCGCCGATCCTGGCGCCGGTGCTGCCCAAGATGGAGACCGTGCACACCGTCGTCGCGGTCGGCGCGGGCGACCTGGAGCCGTTCCAGCGGTCCGGCAAGAACGTAGTGCGCTACCACGACATCACCGCCGCCGAGTCCGATCAGTTCGACTGGCCGGCGATCGACGAGAAATCCGCTGCGGCAATGTGTTACACCAGCGGAACCACCGGACATCCCAAGGGCGTGGTGTACGGCCACCGGTCGACCTACCTGCACTCGACGGCAGTGTGCAGCGGCAACGGCATGGGCCTGAGCTTCTCGGACAAGGCCTTCCCGATCGTGCCGATGTTCCACGCCAACGCCTGGGGCCTGCCGTACGCCGCGCTGATGGCCGGGGCCGACATCCTGCTGCCGGACCGGCACATGGACGCCAAGACCCTGGTCCACATGATCGAGACCCAGCGCCCGACGGTGGCCGGTGCCGTCCCCACCATCTGGAACGACGTCATGAACTACCTGGAACGTGAACCCGGGCATGATATTTCGTCGCTGCGGCTGGTGGCCTGCGGCGGCTCCGCCGTTCCGATGTCGCTGATGAAGACGTTCGAGGAGCGGCACGGCGTGCAGATCCGGCAGTTGTGGGGGATGACCGAGACCTCACCGACGGCGACGCTGGCCTGGCCGCCGCCCGGCACGCCCACGGCCCGGTCGTGGGAGATCCGCGGGACGCAGGGCCGGCCGATGTGCGGCGTGGAGACCCGCATCGTCGACGACGAGGGTGCCGCGCTGCCCCACGACGGCGAGGCCGTCGGCGAGCTCGAGGTGCGCGGGCCGTGGATCACCGGGTCGTACTACCGCAACACCGACGAGTCGAAGTTCCAGTCCGGCTGGCTGCGCACCGGCGATGTCGGCCGCATCGACCCGCAGGGCTACATAACCCTGACCGACCGGGCCAAGGACGTCATCAAGTCCGGCGGGGAGTGGATCTCGTCGGTCGAACTTGAGAACCACCTCATCGCCCATCCGGCGGTGCGGGAGGCCGCCGTCGTCGGTGTGCCCGACGACCGCTGGCAGGAGCGCCCGCTGGCGGCGGTCGTCTTGCACGACAACGCCGATGTCACCCCGGAGGAACTGCGGCAATTCCTGTCCGACAAGGTGGTTCGTTGGTGGCTGCCGGAACGCTGGACATTCGTCGACGAGATCCCGCGCACCAGCGTCGGCAAGTACGACAAGAAGACCATCCGCTCCCGGCACGCCGAGAATGCCTACGAGGTGGTGACCCTCTAGCGCTCGGCGCGCTGGTAGGCCGTGACGACGGCCGCGCCACCCAGCCCGATGTTGTGCTGCAGGGCGGCGGTGACATTGTCGACCTGGCGCTTGTCTGCGGTTCCGCGCAGTTGCCAGGTCAGCTCGGCGCACTGCGCCAGGCCGGTGGCCCCCAGCGGGTGGCCCTTGGAGATCAGCCCGCCGGACGGGTTGACCACCCAGCGGCCGCCGTAGGTGGTGTCCCCCGAGTCGATCAGCTTGGGCGCCTCGCCCTCGCCGCACAAACCGAGCGCCTCATACAAAAGCAGCTCGTTGGCCGAGAAGCAGTCGTGCAGTTCGATGACCGCGAAGTCCTCCGGGCCCAGCCCGCTCTGGTCGTAGACCTTGCGTGCCGCTTGAACATTCATGTCGTGACCGATGATGTTCTTCGCCGACCCGTCGAACGTCGAGGCGAAGTCGGTGGTCATCGCCTGGCCGACGATCTCCACCGCCTGGGCGGCCAGGCCGTGCTCGTCGACGAACTTCTCCGAGGCCAGCACCGCCGCGCCCGAGCCGTCCGAGGTCGGCGAGCACTGCAGCTTGGTCAGCGGATCGGAGATCATCTTCGCCGCCATGATGTCCTCGAGGCTGTACTCGTCCTGGAACTGGGCGTAGGGGTTGTTCACCGAATGCTTGTGGTTCTTGTAGCCGATCTTGGCGAAATGCTCGGCGGTGGCGCCGTACTGGCGCATGTACTCGCGGCCGGCCGCGCCGAACATCCACGGTGCCACCGGAAAGCCGAACTCGTCGATCTCGGCCAGGGCCTTGACGTGCCGGCCCAGCGGAGACTCGCGGTCGTCGGCGCCGCCGCCCAGCGAGCCGGGCTGCATCTTCTCGAAGCCGAGCGCCAGCACGCAGTCGGAGAGCCCGCCGCGAATGGCCTGCGCGCCGAGGAACAGCGCGGTCGAGCCGGTCGAACAGTTGTTGTTGACGTTGACGATCGGGATGCCGGTCATCCCCAATTCGTAGAGCGCGCGCTGTCCGGAAGTGGAGTCACCGGAGCAGTAGCCGACGAAGCCCTGCTCGATCTGGCCGTAGTCGACGCCGGCGTCGGCCAGCGCCTTGGTGCCGGACTCGCGCGCCATGTCGGGGTAGTCCCAGCCCTCACGCCGGCCCGGCTTCTCGAACTTGGTCATCCCGACCCCGACGACGTACACCTTGTTCGGCATGGCTGGTCCTCTCGCTGGTTGATCTCTTGGCAACATACTCCCGGCTCGGCGGGCGCAGAATCGCGTCCCGCGGCAGGCGCCGTCGTGTAGATCTGAACCCCATGGTGTTGCGTGTGGTGCAGTGGGCGACCGGAGGGGTCGGGGTCGCGGCGATCAAGGGTGTGCTGGAACATCCCGAACTGGAGCTGGCCGGCTGCTGGGTGCATTCCGGGGCCAAGACCGGCCGCGACGTCGGAGACATCATCGGCACCGCGCCGCTGGGGGTGATCGCCACGAACAGCCTCGACGACATCCTCGCTCTGGACGCCGACGCGGTGATCTACGCACCGCTGCTGCCCAACCTCGACGAGGTGACCGCGCTGCTGCGGTCCGGCAAGAATGTGATCAGCCCGATCGGCTGGTTCTACCCGGGCGCCTCGGAGGCCGCGCCGCTGGCGGCCGCTGCCCGCGAGGGCGGCGTCACCCTGCACGGCGCCGGGATCGGACCCGGCGCGGCCACCGAACTGTTTCCGCTGCTGCTTTCGGTGATGTCCACCGGTGTGACGTTCGTCCGCGCCGAGGAGTACTCCGATCTGCGCACCTACGGCGCACCGGATGTGCTGCGCCACGTGATGGGGTTCGGTGGGACACCCGACAGCGCGCTGAGCGGGCCGATGCAGAAGCTGCTCAACGGCGGCTTCTTCCAGTCGGTCCGGCTGGTCGTCGACCGGTTGGGCTTCGCCGCCGACCCGAAGATCCGGACCGCGCAGGAGATCACGGTCGCCACCGCGCCGATCGACTCGCCGATGGGTGTGATCGAACCCGGGCAGGTGGCCGGCCGGCGCTTCCACTGGGGTGCCGTCGTGGGTGACGAGGTGGTGGTCCGCATCACGGTCAACTGGCTGATGGGTGAGGAGAACCTGGATCCCGCTTGGTCTTTCGGCCCCGCCGGTGAGCGCTACGAGATGGAGGTCCGTGGCCACCCGGACACCTTTGTCACGGTCAAGGGCTGGCAACCCGAGACGGTCGAGGAGGGATTGCAGAGCAACCCGGGTGTGGTCGCCACCGCGGCGCACTGCGTCAACGCGGTGCCGGCGACGTGCGCCGCGGCACCGGGTATCGCGACGTTCTTCGATCTGCCGCCGATCACCGGTCGCGCCGCCCCGCACCTGAGCCGCTGAGGGCGCACTACGATCTCTGCATGGCTCATCCCGTCGTCGTCGAGCGGTCCCGGGCGATCCCGATCTCGCCCGACGAAGCGTTCGCCAAAACCATGCCGATGCCGCTGCCGGAGCTGTTCGCGCGCTGGTACGGCCCCATCCCCCCGATCAAGGCGGTGCGCGGTCAGGTGGGGGAGTGGGCCGGCGTCGGCCAGACCCGCACCATCGCCCTGGTGGGTGGGGGCGGTATGCGCGAGACGCTGACCAGCGTCGACGCGCCGCGTTCGTTCGGCTACACGCTCAGCGACGTCCGCGGCGCCATGGCACCGCTGATCGACCACGTCGAGGGCCAATGGCTGTTCACCCCGCACGGCACCGGCACCCTGGTGACCTGGCGGTGGACGCTGCACCCGCGCTCGGCACTGTCCGCGCCGGCATTGCCGATGTTCGCCCGGATCTGGCGCGGCTACGCCCGGCAGGCGCTGGAGACGCTGTCCGGGCACCTGGTGGGCTGAGCCGGTGTGTCGGCTGTTCGGACTGCACGCCGGCCGCAACGTGATCGGTGCGACGTTCTGGCTGCTCGACGCCCCGGACAACCTCGCCGCGCAGAGCCGGCGCAACCCGGACGGCACCGGCCTGGGGGTGTTCGGCGCCGACGGCAGGCCCGAGTTGCACAAGCAGCCGATGGCCGCCTGGCACGACCGCGAGTTCGCCTGTGCGGCAAAGGAGCTGACCGGAACGACGTTCCTGGCGCATATCCGCTACGCCACCACCGGTAAGCTCGACGTGGCCAACACCCATCCGTTCCTGCAGGAAGGCCGGATCTTCGCTCACAACGGGGTGGTCGAGGGCCTCGATGAACTCGACGAGCGGCTGGAGTCGCTCGGCGCCCGCGACCTGGTCGAGGGCCAGACCGACTCCGAACGGGTCTTCGCCCTGATCACCGCCGGCATCCGGGACCATGGTGGTGATGTGGGTGGCGGGCTGATCGACGCGATCTCCTGGGTGGCCGACCGACTGCCGCTCTACGCGGTGAACGTGTTGCTCTGCACCGCAAGGGATTTCTGGGCCTTGCGTTACCCCGACACCCACGAGCTCTACGTTCTGGACCGCCGCGGGCAGACCGGTGCGTTCGAACTGCGCACCGACCGGATTGCGGCCCGGTCCGCACATCTCAGCCGGCTACCGTCGGTGGTGTTCGCGAGCGAGCGGATGGACGACAACCCGGCCTGGCGGCTGCTGGAACCGGGCGAACTGGTGCACGTCGACGCCGATGAGAACATCGAACGGCGACTTGCCTTCCCCGACCCACCACGGCATCTGTTGCGACACAAGGACCTGAGTCCGACCGCGCAGAGCGCGCAACGTGAACAGAGGACCCGCTAGCGTGGCTCGAGTACCGCTCCCGGTCCCCGCAGCATCAGCTGGCGCCCGATGATGATGCGCTGGATCTCGCTGGCGCCCTCCCAGATTCGCTCGACCCGCAGTTCCCGGAACATCCGCTCGGCGACGTTCTCGCGCATGTAGCCCCGCCCGCCGAAGATCTGCACCGCCCGGTCGGCCACCCGCCCGGCCATCTCCGAGCAGTACAGCTTGGCCATCGACGCCTGGCCGTGCAGCGCCTTGCGGTCCAGGCCGGCGTCGATACCGCGGGCCACCTCGTAGAGCAGGCTGCGGGCGGCGAACAGTTCGGTGGCGCTGTCGGCCAGCATGCCCGCGACAAGTTGGTGCTCGCCGAGCGGCTTGCCGTCCACGATCCGGTCCCTGGCGAATGCCGTCACCTCGTCGACCAGGCGCTGGGCCGCACCGACGCAGCGCGACGCCACCATGATCCGCTCGAATCGGAACCAGTCCTGGGTGAACGTCATGCCCTCGCCCTCGGCGCCCACCAGGTGGGTCGCCGGCACCCGCACGTCGATGAAGGACACGATCGGGTGCTCGTCGGGGATGCTGTGCGAATAGTGCGGCGTGCGAACCACTTCCACGCCCGGCCAGGGCAGGTCGACCACCAGCAGCACGTGGTCGCCCCGGTGCGGTCCGTCGGTCAGCACGGCCTGGACGAAGACATAGTCGGCCAGGTTGAACGAGGTGACATGCCACTTCACCCCGTTGATCACGTACTCGTCGCCATCCCGGCGGGCGGTGGCCTCCAGCGCGGAGACGTCCGAGCCGGCGAACTCCTCGGTGATGGCGTAGGCCTCGTGCTTCTCCCCGCGTACCGCGGGCAGCAGCCAGCGCTCCTTCTGATAGTCGGTGGCCACCTCGGCCCACCACTGCGGCGGCGTGTGACACACCCACGCGATCGCGTTGGTCACCCGGCCGACCTGCTCCTGCACCAATACCTGTTGCAGCGCCGTGAATCCCGGACCCCCGACCGAGGTCGGCATGTTGGTGGCGTACAAGCCCAGCTCGATGGCGCGGGCGTGGTGTTCGGCGGTGATCTCCTTGGGTAGCTGCCCGCCGGCCTCCTCGGCCTCGGCCTCGTAGGGGATCAGGGTCTCCACGAACTCCCGGGCGGTGTCCCGGATCCGTAGGTCTTCGGCTGTCAACCCGTACATTGCCGCGATCTCCGCTCGCTTGAAGCTATTGACTGAGCGTTCAGTCTATGCCACGGTCTTGGGCTATGCCCAGCACTCAGCGTGCGGACGCCGTCGTGGTCGGCGGCGGCACCGTCGGAGCGTGGACGGCGGTGCAACTCGCCGAGCGGGGCGCCGGCCATGTCGTGCTGCTGGAGGCGCACACCCTGGGCGATGGCGCCAGCAGCCGGGCTTCGGGGATGGTCCGGGCGCAGGGCGGCACCGAGACGGCGATCCGGCTGGGGCTGCGCAGCCAGGAGTTCTACGCAGCCAGCGGCGATCGGTATCCCCTGGACTGTGGCTTCGTCGCGCAGGGCTACCTGATGCCGTGCTTCACCGAGGCCGAGGTGGCCGCGGCGCAGGAACGGATCGCATTGCAGCACCGGCTCGGGCTGGACGTGGAGTGGCTTTCCAGTGCCGACATCGACAGCCGAAACACCGGGCTTGCCCCGGGGGTGACGCTGGGCGGTTCGTACGCGGCGGGCGACGGGTACATCAACGCGCCCCGCAACGTGCTGGCCTACACCGCGGCATTGACCGCCTACAACGTCGACGTCCGGGAGAACTGCGCGTTCACCGGACTGCGGGTGGCCCACGGCCACGTCACCGGGGTGGAGACCGCCCGCGGCCCCATCGCGACCAGTCACGTGGTGCTCACCGGCGGCCCGCAACTCGGCGCGGTGGGCGCCGCGGCCGGCGGTCGGATCCCGGCCGGCGGCACCCGGCATCAGGTGGTCGTCACCGAACCGTTGACGGAATGGGCCATCGACGAACTGCCGATGGTCTTCGACGTCACCGACGGGATCTATTGGCGCCCCGGCGAGTTCGGCGGTGTGCTGTGGGGGATGAGCAACCCGGACGAACCGCCCGGGGACGCGTGCAACTTCGACCGCACCTACTACGAGAAGGCAAGGGCGCGCATCGAATACCTGTTTCCGTCGGTACGTGGACTCGGCCTGCGTCGCACCTGGGCGGCGACCATCGACTACACGAACGACCATCTGCCGATCCTGGGGCCGCTGCTCACCGACGACGGCCCGGTCGACGGAACGGTGGTGGCCGGCCCAGCCGGTCACGGCATGATGTGGGGCCCGGCGGTCGCCGAGGCGGCCGCCGATCTGACGCTCAGGGGCGAGTGCGGCTGGCTCGACCTGACCGACCTCGGACTGGACCGCTTCGATGCCGACGGCAACAGCCGCCTGGCCCCCGAGCCGATATCCCTGCCGTTTCCCCAACACGCATGACAAACGAAAGGTATCCCGATGACTGCTGCGGTGCTCACCACCGTCCTGGCCGGCGCGGCCGACGCGGAGTTGGAGGACTGGGGTCCGCTGGAGGAGGCCACCGACCATCCCATGGCCACCCACGGTGTGGAGATCTGGGCCGACGGTGACCGGTCGGCGGGCGTCTGGCAGTGCGAGCCCGGTCCGTCGCGCTGGACCCTGGAGGTCAACGAGGTCATCTACGTCGTCGCCGGGCGGATGACCGTCACCCCGGACGGCGGCGAGCCCAGCGAGATCGGCCCGGGGGATCTTGCCGTCTTCCCGGTCGGGTGGACCGGAACCTGGGTGCTGCACGAGACGGTGCGCAAGGCCTACGCGATGTTCTGATCGCCGGTCAGGCGCGGGGCACCACCAGCGCGTCGACGGCAACCACTCCGCTGGGCGAAGCGATCACCGGGTTGACTTCCACCGCATCGATGAACTCACCGAGTTCGGTTGCAAGCGAGGAGAATCCGACGACGACGTCGGCGAGGGCATCGATGTCGACCGCCGCTGCGCCCCGCCATCCCGCCAGCAGTGGGGCGGTGCGCAGCGAGCGCAGCAGTTCGGTGGCGGTCTCCCGGTTCACGGGGGGGCAGGCCACGGCGCGGTCGGCGAGCAACTCGACCAGCGTTCCGCCGGCGGCCACGATCACCAGCGGTCCGAAGTTGTCGTCTCGCACCACGCCCACCGAGATCTCCACCCCCGGTGCGGCCATGGCGTCGACGCTGACCCGAGGGCCCAGCGCTTGGGCCATCGCCAGGTAGGCCCGCCGTAGCGCACTCGGACCGTCGAGGCCCAGCGCGACGCCCCCGACATCGCTCTTGTGTTCGGCACCAAGGGTTTTCAACGCGACCGGGTAGCCGATCGCCTCCGCGGCCGCCAGCACCCCGGCGAGGTCACCGGCGGCCTTCGACCGTGCCACCGGGATGCCGTAGTCGGCCAGCAGTTCGAACGCCGCGGGCGCGTCCCAGCCGGGTTCGGCGAGTCGCCCCGCCCAGCGCTGCCGGCGCTCGCCGTTCACCGAGGGGCCCGGCGCGGGCAGCGGCCGCGGCCAGCGAGCCAGATGGCCGAGGGCCGCAATGCCGCTGCGGGCATTCTCCAGGACCGGAATGCCGTTGCCGCGCAACCGTTCGGCGGTGGCACGGTCGATGGCCGAACCCACCGAGGCGAGCACGGCCAACGGAGCGTCGGTTCCGGCCGCGACGTCGACGGCGGCGTCGGCGTAGGCGGTGTCACCGTCGAACTCGCTGACCAGATCGATCGCCAGTGCGGTGACGGCAACCCCCGGGTCGTCCACCATCGCCCGCAGGCAGGCGCCGAACAGTTCGCGGGTGTCCGCCCCGGTACCCCACACATCGAGCGGGTTGCCCGCCGCCAGACCTTCGTCCAGTTGTGCACCGATCTTCGCCAGCGTCGGTGCGGCCAGTTCACTGAAGTCCACGCCCAGCTCGTGGGCCAGGTCGGCGCACAACGCCCGTTCGGCCCCGGAGTCGTGCACGGTCGCGATGCCGCGCGCTCCGGGCCGGCGGCGGCGCTTGGCCTCGAAAAGCTCGATGGTGTCGGCGAACTCGGCGATGTCGCCGACCTGGATGGCGCCGGTGTCCGCGCAGAACGCCTGCCATCCCGCCGCGTCGCCGGCCAGCGCGCCGGAGTGCGCGGCGACCATCGCCCGGCCGCGAGGGGAGTGGCCGACCGGCAGGATCACCACCGGGATGTCCCGCCCGGCCGCCCGGCGCAGGCCGGACCGCAACCGGCCCACCGCCCGCGGCGTCTCCAGCAGCAGCGCGATCAGGGTGGTGTCCGGGTCGGTAAGGATGTACTCGACGTAGTCGGCGGTGTTGGTCACCAGTTCCTGACCCGACGACACGGCCAGCCGGAAGCCGAAACCGCGGCCCGCCCGCAACACGGTGGAGAAGGCCGAGCCGGAATGGGTGACCAGCGAGACACCGCCCGCCGGTAGCGGATCGGGCTCGAGGTAGCCCAGCGCTCGCAGCCCGGTCGCGTTGTTGACGAAGCCCATGCAGCCGGCGCCGCACACCGCCATCCCCGCTTCGCCGGCGATCTCGATCACCGCCTCGCGCAGCGGCCGGCCGTTGGCGGAGCCGAAGATCACCGCCGAGCGCGCACCGACGGCCGCGGCCGCTTTCAGTTCGTCCAGCAGTGCGGCGTCCGGCACCCCGAGCAACACCAGGTCGATCTCTTCGTCGAGGGCCGCCAGCGATGGGGCGCAGGGGATTCCGTCGATGTCCTGGTAGCGCGGATTGACCAGGTGCATGCGCGCGGAGCTGCGCCGGGCCTCGATGACCATCCGTTCGCCGAAACTGCCCGGGCGCGGGCTGGCGCCCACGAGCGCGACCGACCGCGCCTGCAGCATCGCGGTGACGGCGCTCGTCGGGTTCATGTGCGGCGGAACCGCTTCCGCCCCTTCTTCTGATCGGCCAGCGCCGCGCGTGCCGCCTGCCAGCCCGGGATGCCGCAGACGCCGCCGCCGGCATGGGTGGCCGAACTGCCGTTGTACAGACCGGCGATCGGGGTGCGATAGTCGGCGAAGCCCGGTGCGGGGCGCATGTGGAACAGCTGCTCCAGCGACAACTCACCGTGGAAGATGTTGCCGCCGATCAAGCCGTACTCCACCTCCATCTCGTGCGGCCCGACGATGTCGCGGTGCAGGATCGATGCCTTGAACCCCGGCGCCACCTGATCGTAGAGGTCGATCAGCCGATCGGCGTACGCGTCGAGTTCAGCCGTGTGCGGCTCGTTGGCCCACTCTGCGGGCACCCACTGGGTGAACAGCGACATGATGTGCGTGCCATCGGGATTCAGCGTCTTGTCCAAGGTGGTCGGAATGACGCCGTCGCTGAACGGGGCCAGCGCCGGCCGGCCCGCCCTGGCGTCCTGGAAGGCCGACTCGATGTACTCCATCGTCGGCGCCATCTCCACCGAACCGGTGTGATGCTCGGCGATGCCGCTGCTCGGATCCGCGGTGAAGTTCGGCAGTTCGGCCAGTGCCAGGTTGATCTTCACCACGCCGCTGCGGGTCTTCCAGTGCTCGATGTCGCTGACGAAGTCCGCGGGCAGTTCGTTGCGGGGGGTCTGGTCCAGGAACGCGGTACGCGGGTGCAGCGTGGTCACCACCAGTGGCGCCCGGATCTCGTCGCCGTTCTCCAGCACGACACCCTCGATCCGGCCGCCCCGGACCAGCATTCGCGACACCCGGGCCTTGGTCCGGATCTCGGCGCCGAAGCTGCGGGCCGAACGGGCGATGGCCTCCGACACCGCGCCCATGCCGCCTTCGGGATAGCCCCAGCTGCCCAGCTGGCCGTCACCGACATCGCCGATGGAATGGTGCGCCATCACGTAGGCGGTACCGGGTTCGTACGGGCCGGCCCAGGTCCCGATCACGCCGTTGACCGCCAAAGCGCCCTTGATCTGGGGTGATTCGAACCAGTCGTCGAGCAGGTCAGCGATGCTCATGGTCAGCAACCGGGTGATGTCGCCGGTCTTGCGGACGGTCAGCCCGCGCTGTCCCCAGGCCAGCTTGGCGAGGTCGAGCAGGTCGGCCGGGCGGCGGGAGCCGATGTTCGGCGGCACCTGGGTGAGCAGCGGCCCCATCACATCGGCGATGCCTTCCAGCCACGCATTCCACTTGGGCCAGGCGTCGGCGTCCTTCTTCGACCACTTGGCCAGCTGCTCATGAGTGCGGGCCGGGTCGTCCTCGTAGATGGTCAGCGAGCCACCCTCGGGGAATGCCTGGTAGTACGGGCCCATCGGGTGCACCTTGTAGCCGTGGCGCTCCAGGGACAGGTCCCGAACGATCGTCGGAGGCATCAGGCTCATCACGTACGACAGCCGGGTCACCCGCAGGTGCGGGGCATCCTCCCAGGGCGCCTCCGTGGTGGCCGCGCCGCCGAGTGCGCCCCGCGACTCGAGCACCACGGTCCTGGCACCCGAGCGCGCCAGGTAGGCGGCCGAGACCAAGCCGTTGTGGCCACCGCCGATGACGATGGCGTCATAGGTGTTCGACATTGCGCCCCACTTTCATTCACCCGGCGCGGGCTGTTTGACTGATCGTTCAATCTAACCAAGTGTTAGACTTTTCGACAAGTGCCAGCGCCGGTGCCGCCGAGGGGAGTTGACGAGATGGCCGATCCCGCACCCGCGACCGAGAACAACGAGGCGCGCCGCATCCAGATGCTGCGCGCCGCAGCGGAGCTCGTCTGCGAGCGGGGTTTCTCCGAAACCAGGATCTCCGACGTCGCCAAGCGGGCCGGGGTGAGTTCGGCGCTGGTGATCTACTACTTCGGCACCCGCGACCGGCTGCTCGTCGACGCCCTGCGGTACTCCGAGGAGTCGTTCTACGAGGCCGCCGAGCGGATGCTGGCCGAGATTCCCTCGGTGCACGAACGGCTGTCGCTGCTGACGCAGTGGATTTGTGTTCCGGGCCCCGATGTCGCCGGCCCGGCGGCTCCGGGAACACACAACGAGATTCCCGGGGCCTGGGGGCTCTGGTTCGACCTGTGGGCGCAGGCCTTCCGGCACGACGAGGTGAGGGCGGGCCGGGTCGAGCTCGACGCGCGCTGGCGCCGGATGATCGTCGACGCCGTCGAGTCGGCCGACCTGGACGTCGACGCCCGGATGTTCGCCCTCGAGTTCTCCGCCCTGCTGGACGGGCTGTCCATCCAGGTCGCGCTGGAGGATCCGGAGGTCGACTCGAAGGTGGCCTACGACATCGCCATGCGATTCGCCGAGCGCGAGCTGAACCTGCCCGCGGACCGCAAGCGCGCTAGGGCGCGCTGAGCGCCTCCACCGGGCCGGCCACCAACTCCGCGGCCGGATCGCTGATCAGTGCCGCGGTGCTTCGGGTCAGCACCCGTACCGCGTCGTGGCTGCACACGCAGGTGACCGCCATCCCGGCCTGGTAGTCCACCGACTGCGGCCCGAACTGGTTCGGCACGTCCACGATCAGGGCGGCGGGGGCGCCGACGTCGACATGGACCTGGGTCGAGGCGCCGTGGTAGACGACCTGCGCGACGGTGCCCTCGATGGCGTTTCCCCCCGTCGGCACCGGCTCGTCCCGGCCCTGCAGCGTGATCCGCTCCGGACGGATGACGATCGCGGCGGGCCCCGGTGCGCAGCTGCTGTCCACCGCGGCGCCCAACCGGGTGGACAGCGCCGAGCATACCGCCGAACCGTTTCCGCACTCCAGCACGTCGGCGTCGAAAATGTTTGCGGTACCGAGGAATCCGGCCACGTAGGTGGTCGCCGGTGCGGCGTAGATCTCCGCCGGCGGGCCGACCTGCTCGATCCGGCCCTCGGCCAGCACCGCGATCCGGTCGCTCATCGTCAGCGC
>JAGQTW010000516.1 GCA_020438785.1 Mycobacterium sp.
TCGGTCCAGGCGTGCAGATCGGTGAAGTCCGCCGGCGGGCCGGACGGGCCGTCGAGCGCCTCCACGTCGGAGGTCAGCTGAACCAGATAACCCGAGACGAACCGGGCCGCCAGGCCCAGTTGGCGCAGGATCGACACCAGCAGCCACGCCGAGTCGCGACACGAGCCGATCCCGGTCTGCAGGGTGAAGTCCGGGGTCTGCACACCGGGTTCCATCCGCAGGCTGTAGCCGACATCGGCGTTGACCGCGTGGTTCAGCGCCACCAGGAAGTCGATGGTGCGGGTGCCGGGCGCGACGGTGAAGTTGCGCAGCCACGAGGTCACCAGCTCGCCGGGGCCGGAGCCCTCCTCCCCCTCGTCGACCGGGCGAAGGTAGGGCTCGAGGTCCTCCCTCAGCGCCTTGGGGTAGCTGAACGGGAAGGTCTCGGCGTAGTCCTCGATGAAGAAGTCGAACGGGTTGATCACCTTCATGTCGGCGATCAGCCCGACCTTGATCGTCAGGTTCCGGGTTCGGCTGGGAAAGACCAGCCGGGCCAGGAAATTGCCGAACGCGTCCTGCTGCCAGTTGACGAAGTGGTCGGCGGGTTCGACCTCGAGCGAGTACGCCTCGATCGGCGTGCGGGAATGCGGCGCCGGCCGCAGCCTGACGACGTGCGGGTGCACCTCGACCAGCCGGTCGAAGGTGTAGCTGGTGCGATGCTCCAGCGCCACTTTGATGCCCATAGGCCGCAATCCCACCACAACCAAATGGCCTGCGCAGGCCACACGTCAGCTCGGGTGCCGCGCAGCCGCCCCCGGCCGGCGGGCGTGGCGGCGGCGCACCGCCAGCACCAGTACGCCGGCCAGCGTGATACCGACCAGATTGACCGCCAGCTGGGCGGCGGACTCGGCGGCGATGTCCCAGTCCCCGACCGACGCCGCGACCACGGCGAATCCGGCGGCCGGCACGGTGGTGACCGAAATGAACACCCCCACCAGCGCCGCCGACTTGGCCGACACCAGCGACAGCATGCCCGCCGCCCCGGCCAGCAGCGCCACCACGACCGACAGCGGGCCGACCTGGAAGATGAAATCGACGTCGGTGAGTTCGCGGGTGCTGCGCAGCGTGATCCAGCCCAGCGCCTCCCCACTCAACACGAACGCCGCGGTGACCACCATCGCCACCGGGAAGCCGACCAGCAGGGCGATCGACGCGCGTCGAGCCAGGTACATCCGGCGCCGCACCAGCGCCACCGCCAGCGCGGCCAGCGGACCGAATTCCGGGCCGACCACCATGGCGCCCACGACCGTGACCGGCGAGTCGGTGATCACCCCGACCGCGGCGATCATGCAGGCCAGGCACAGGAACAACAGGAAGGTCATGTTGAGGGTGGACTCCTCGCGGGTGCGGGCGACCAGTTCCTCCCAGACGATGGCGTCCCCGGGGTCGCCGTCGGCCTGCTTCTCGGCACGGTAGGCGGCGGTGGACAGCACGGTGTCGACGACGTCGAGGGTGATCGCCCCGCTGCGGCGCAGGCCGAGCGCCTTGAGATCGTCGACGATGTCGTTGGCACTCTCCCGGGCGATGTCGGCGGTGATCTCGTCACCCGGCGGGTCCAGTGAGGCGTTGCGGTGCAGCACAATATGGGTCACGCCGGGCTGGCTCCGCAATGCGCCGATCACCCGATCCCGCAGTTCCACCGGAGCGATCACCCGTAAATGCAGCACACCGCGACCCTACTGCGGTGTGGGTGGGAGAATCCCGCATCGTGGACG
>JAGQTW010000097.1 GCA_020438785.1 Mycobacterium sp.
AAGCCCTGGTCGAACCCGGAGCCGTAGCCGTTCTCGAATCCCGACGCACCGTAGGAGACCCCGTGCATGCCGGAGAACAGCGCGTCGAAAAGCAGCACCGAGCCCACGCCCCACGCACCGGCCACCAGTGCCGTCTTCCACCACGGCTCGGAGTACCAGCCGGCGGGGACCGGGCGCCCGGCGACCCGGCCGCCCGGGTAGTAGTTCGGGGTCCGCTCCGACGGCACCGGGGAGGCCTCGATCTCGCGGCCCTCGAACTGCACCTTGCGGTCCTCGGTGACCGCACCCGCCGCCTTCTGGCCGGACATGCTCTCCAATTCCGGACCCGGATCCATGCCCATCGCGGTGCGCGCCGCCCGCACGTAGTACAGCCCCTCGATCGCGCTCTCCTTGGCCAGCATCGCCTGCTTGGCGGTGGTGGCCTGCTCGATCTGTGACGAGGCGGCGGTGAACCGCTCCGAGGCGTCGGCCAGCGCCTGCGTCGAGGCGTCGTTGGTGCCGGTGAGGTTCAGCACCTGGCCGCCGAGGCGTTCGATCACCCGCCGGGCATCGGCCTTGGCATCGGCCAGGCTCGCCGCGTTGCGGTTGCCGGACGCGCGCGACGAACTCCACACCGCCAGGGCGATCGCGGCGACCACAACGAGGATGAGCACCAACAGCACACCATTCATGGCGTCCACAGTACCGACCCCACGGCGGTGCGCCGCGGTATGGAAATTTGCCTGTCAGAGCACCCCGAGCACCCGGTAGACCTCGTCGCTCAGCGCGGTGCTGCGGGGGTCGGCATTGCACTTGGTGGCATCGAAGTAGTTCATCACGTAGGCGTAGCCGATCCGGTTCTCCAGGTCGACGAAACCGTAGGAGCCGCCGGAACCGCCGTGGCCGAAGCTGCGCAGGTTCGGTCCGGCCACCCCGCGCTGGTTGAGCATGTAGCCCAGCCCCCAACCGTGATCGGCGACCCGGGGGCCGAGTACCACGTCGGGATCGAAGCCGCCCTGCGAGATCCGAACCGACTCCAGGTGTTCGGCGCTGAGCAGTTTGCCCTGCGCCAACCCGTTGTAGAACGTCGCCAGGCCGCGAGCCGACACATGCCCGTTGGTGCCGGGGAACTCCGCCATCCGCCAGCGACTCAGCTCGTTGGAGCCGAGCTCGTCGTCGGGCACGAACCCCATGGCGATCGACAGCCCGGCCATCGGATGCTCGCCGAGCGATTCCGGATCGCCGGGCGCCTCGCCCTTGGCCAGCACGTCCCGGATGTGCGGTTTGTTGACCATGTCCGCGCAGCGGTGGTGTTCGCCGACCGGTAGGCCGATGTGGACGTCGATGCCCATCGGCTCGGCGATCTCGGTGCGCAGATACTGACCGATGGTGCGGCCGGTGACGCGGCGGACCACCTCACCGAGGATGAAGCCGAACGTCACCATGTGATAGCCCTGCGCGGTTCCCGGTTCCCACCACGGCTCCGACGCCGCGATCTGCTCGCACACCCGGTCCCAGTCGGTGGTGTCGTTCCAGTGCAGCCGGGTGCGCGGCCCGATCACGCCGGACCGGTGGCCCAGCACCGAGGCGATCGTGATGTCCTGCTTGCCGGCCACGCCGAACTCGGGCCAGTACCGCGCCACCGGGGCGTACAGGTCGAGTTCGCCGCGATCGGCCAGTAGATGCACACAGGTGCTGGTCAGCCCCTTGGTGCCGGAGAAGATGCTGGCCAGGGTGTTCTCCCGCCAGCGCCGGCGCCGGCGGGCATCGGAGTGTCCGCCCCACAGGTTGACCACCAGGTCGCCGTCGACCCACACCGCCACGGCCGCGCCGACCTCGTTGTTCTCCGTGAAGTTCCGCACGAAGGCGGCGCGGACGGACTCGAATTCCGTGGCGCACGAGCCCCCGAGGGGAAGTTGGTCGCTCAACGCGCCTCCTGGTGCGGAAGATCCCGCCCGGACGGGCGTCGGGAGTCGAATCCGAATCTAAGGCCGCCGAGGCTAGCTGCAGAAGCTGAGATTTCGATTGGAGCCGAACCGACACCGTGTCGTGACCAGGGCAAATCGGTGCGTCAGCCGGCCGAATGGCAGGCATGAGGCGGGGCCGGTGCGCCGCAGTTTCCGCGCCGGGGCTTCGTCCACCAGACTCAGACCCGACGACACCACGAGGGGCCGGGAGGCCGATGAGCACCGATGACACCGTCCGCACCGCCGTGGTGTTCGTGCACGGTCTGCTGGAACGCCGACCCATGGACGTCCTCGACTCCTTCGCCAAGGTGGCGCTGACCCCGTCCGACGGACGCTGGGAGTACTACCCGCAGCCCCTCGAAGACACCGACTCCTACGAGGCGCGCCGGTACACCGCCCCGTCGGAGGCCGCCGAACTGTTCGAGTACGACTGGTCCTTCCTGATGACGAGCAGTCGCTACGCGGGCTTTGCCGCCGCCCTCGCCCGGGTGTTCCTCCGCCGCCCGCGCCACGTACCCGACCAGGTGTTCGGCATCTGGCGGGCGGTGTGGCTGGCGCTGCTCATCCCGACCGCCGTACTCGTGACGCTGTTCGTCGTGGGCGGCTACCTGCTGCACACCGGTATCCCCGGCTGGATCCTCGGCGTGGTCAGCAGTGTCGTGGTGCTCAGCATCGCGGTGGCGGTGTTCCGGATGCTGCCCAGGGCGCTGACCCGGAGCTTCCTGACGACCGGCTTCGTCAACGTCGCCCGCTATCTCGACCCGGCGCCGGGGTCCCACGCCGCGCGGCGGGCGATCCGTGCCGGCCTCGTCGACCTGTTGTCGACGCTGCACCAGGGGCGCTACGCGCGCATCGTCGTGGTGGGCCACGGTCTGGGCGGATACATCGCCTACGACGCCCTGATGACACTGTGGGCCGAAACCCACGAACTGCACGCCGAGCCGGCGGGCGGGCTCGAGTCGCTGGCCGGGCTGGAGGCCGCCGCCGACCGGCTGCGGTCGGAGCCAACCGCGCGGGATGCGCTCACGGATTTCCGAGCCCACCAGTTCGCTTTGTGGCAAGACCTTCGGAGACAGGGAAACCCTTGGCGGACAACCGATTTCGTCACCGTCGGCACACCGATGGCGCTGGCTGACCTGTTCATCGCCAGGCCCCCGGTGCTGGCGGGCCTGGCCGGCTCCGATATTCGGCACGAGTTGTTCGACCGGCTCACCCGCAGGGGAGTGGTGGTCGGCTGCCCACCCCGGTCCGAGGCGTTGCCGGTGGACGCCGACGCCGCACCGGTGCGCTATGGCGCGGGAGCGACGCTCGGCGCGCACTCCATGTTCGCCGTCACCCGCTGGACCAACCTGTGGTTTCCGGTGCGCCGCGGCAGCACGCGCGGTGACTGGTTCGGCGGGGAGCTGGCTGGGCTGTTCGGCCCCGGTGTCCGCGACATCATCCTCACCGGCAACCGGCCCCAGCGGTTGCGCCCCGGGGCGGCGCAGACCCAGTACTTCAGCCATCCCGAGCAGGACGGGGAGGGCGACGTCGCCTTCCATCTGCGTGAGGCGCTGGCGCTGGCCGACCACCGCGGCCTCGACGCGTCGGTGGCAGCGCCCGAGTCCGATCCGGCGACGGTGGGCCGGGTGGTCTACCGGTCCTGGCAGCGCAGCATGTGAGGGTCGCTGGCAGGCCGGGGTGGAGCGGGCGACGGGAATCGAACCCGCGTAGCTAGTTTGGAAGACTAGGGCTCTACCATTGAGCTACGCCCGCGTGCTGTTGCGCGAGCACAAATGTACCGGGGCTGCCGAGATCAATACCAATCGGACCTCGCGAAGTCCGGATCGCAACACCTCGATTGAGGCTGAGCTGGGCTCGGGCCGTAGGATCGCGGGCGCGATCGATACAGCACGGGGTGTAGCGCAGCTTGGTAGCGCATCCGCTTTGGGAGCGGAAGGCCGCAGGTTCAAATCCTGTCACCCCGACGCGCCTGACACACCCGGACCCGGACGCCGTACCTAGCAGAACGACATCGAGGAGCACCACCGTGAAGAGCACCGTCGAGAAGTTGAGCCCCACCCGGGTTCGCATCAACGTGGAGGTGCCCTTCA
>JAGQTW010000098.1 GCA_020438785.1 Mycobacterium sp.
CGGCACGTCGAACTTGGCGTCGTGGGTCAGCACGCAGATCACCGTGCGCCCGTCGATCGCACCGGCCTCGACCTGCGCGGCCAGGTAGCGGTGCGGCCAGTCGACCACCACGTCGTCGGCCGACGGGAAGCGCGCCGAGGTGGCGAACACCGGCCGGGCGTCGCAGACGGTGACCCGGTAACCCAGGAATGCTCCCTGCTGGGCGACCGCCGCCGCGAAGTCGATGGCACCGAAGACCAGCATCCGCGGTCTGGGGGCATGGCCGGCGACGAACACCTCCATGCCCTCGCCGCGGCGCTGACCGTCCGGGCCGTAGGTGAGAACCTCACTGCGCCCGGCCGCCAACAGTCCGCGGGCGTCGTCGGTCACCGCGGCGTCGGCGCGAGCCGAGCCCAGCGTGCCGACGGCGGCGTCGGAGCCGATGATCAGCCGCCGGCCGACCCGGTCCGGGTCGGGATGGGCGATCACGGTCGCGACGGCCACCGGCCGGTGCCCGGTGATGGCGTCGATGACGCCGTCGAGTTCGGGGAAGGTGGCCTGCGACACCGGCTCGATGAAGATGTCCAGGATCCCGCCGCACGTCAGCCCGACGGCGAACGCGTCGTCGTCGCTGACCCCGTAGCGCTCGAGGCGCGCCACACCGGTCCGGGCCACCTCGGTGGCCGACTCGTACACCGCGCCCTCCACGCAGCCACCCGACACCGAGCCGGCGACCGAGCCGTCCGGCGCCACCACCATGGCGGCCCCGGGTTGGCGCGGGGCCGAGGAAAAGGTGCGCACGACGGTGCCGACACCGGCGGTCCCGCCGGCCCGCCAGACCGCGACGAGTTCCGCGAGCACGTCCTGCACGGCATCAAACGTAGGCTCATTTCGTGACACCGGCGCAGCTTCGGGCCTTCTCGGCGGTGGTGCGGTTGGGGTCGGTGCACGCCGCCGCCGAGGAACTGGATGTCTCCGACGCCGGGATCTCGGCGCATGTCGCGCAGCTGCGCAAGGAACTCGACGACCCCCTGTTCAGCCGGACCCGGGCCGGCCTGGCATTCACGCCGGGCGGGCTGCGGCTGGCGAGCCGCGCGATCGAGATCCTGGGTCTGCAGCAGCAGACCGCCATCGAGGTCACCGAGGCCGCTCGCGGCCGGCGGCTGCTGCGGATCGCCGCGTCGAGCGCATTCGCCGAGCACGCCGCCCCCGGCCTGATCGAACTGTTCTCCTCGCGCGCCGACGACCTGTCGGTCGAATTGAGCGTGCACCCGACGAGCCGGTTCCGCGACCTCATCGAATCCCGGGCAGTGGATCTGGCGTTGGGTCCGGCCCTCCCCGACGCCGGCACGGAGATCGTGGTGCGGCCGTTCCTCAAGTACCAGATCATCACGGTGGCCGCACCGGCCAGCCCGCTGGCGACCGGCACCCCGACACCGGCGCTGCTACGCGACCAACAGTGGATGCTGGGCCCGTCAGCGGGCAGCGTCGACGGCGAAATCGCCACTTTGATAAGGAATCTGGCGATCCCGGAGACAGCGCAGCGGATCTTCCAGAGCGACGCCGCCGCGCTGGAGGAGGTACAACGCATGGGCGGGGTGACCCTCGCCGTCGGGTTCGCCGTCGCCAAGGACCTCTCGGCGGGGCGGCTGGTGCACGTCAAGGCCTCCCGGCTACAGCTGTCGGGCGAATGGTGTGCCTCGACGCTGCCGGGCTCGGCGCGCCAGCCGGCCGTCACCGAGCTGCTGAACTTCATCACCACCCCGCGCTGCACCCAGGCGATGATCCGCGGTACCGGAGTGGGCGTCACCCGGTTCCGCCCCAAAGTTCATGTCACGCTGTGGAGTTGAGGACTCCTTCATCGAGATCGACGGTAGCGTGAGCCCCACTCGCGCTTTCGCGCGCTCGCGTCGATCTCGGCGCATGTTCATCACGTTCCTTCTGGTCGCCCTGAGCCACGACCGTCGTGAACTGTTGGCCGCCGCGGGCCTGGAGGACCGCGGGGCAGCGACTGATCGCATCTCGCTGAGGTTGTCGGTGGCTTCGGCGAAGATCCGGCCATGCGGGAGGTATTCGTCGGGAGTGAAGCGGTCGCCGCGGGCCGCATCAGCGAGCATGAACTGCGTCGTTGGTATCAACCCGTGTTCCGCGACGTGTACATGCCGAAGTCCGCCCAGCTCTCCCTGCGAGATCGCACCGAGTGCGCCTGGCTGTGGTCGAAGCGGCGGGCAGTGATCGCGGGTGTGGCCGCGGCCGCCCTGCACGGCGCTCAATGGATCGACCCAGGCGAGCCTGTCGAATTGATCGCTCCGAGTGCTCGCCGGCAAGAGGGGCTGATCGTCCGGAACGAGGCACTGGCCGAGAACGAGGTCACCAGGATCGCCGGGTTGCGGGTGACCACACCGGCCCGCACAGCGTTCGACCTGGGCCGTCACCTCCCCGCAGATGCCGCTATCACCCGCATCGATGCGCTGCAGCACGCCATCATGTTCTCCCTTGACGATGTCTGGTTCCTGGCGGGAGAGCACAAGGGAGCACGTGGAATTCGCCAACTCAGGTCGGTGCTCCCGCTCGTCGACGGTGGCTCGGCATCTCCGAGGGAGACCTGGCTGAGGCTGCTGCTCATCCGCGCAGGCTTTCCCCGGCCAGTCACGCAGATACCCGTGATGGACCGCTGGCGGCTGCTGGCGGTTCTGGACATGGGTTGGCCGGAGATCAAGGTCGCCGTCGAGTACGACGGTGACCATCACCGGACCAACCGAACTCAGTACGCGAAGGATCAGCGACGAATACGTGATCTGGAGCGGCTGGGCTGGATCATCGTTCGAGTGATCGTGGAGGACCGGCCGGACGACGTGCTGCGCCGAGTCGCCGAGGCGGTCCGACGACGTACACATTCATCGAGATCGACGGTAGCGTGAGCCCCACTCGCGCTTTCGCACGCTAGCGTCGATCTCGGCGTGAAGGAGGTGGCCCTACGACGAAGGCTCAACGTCCCCGGCCCGCCTCCAGCGCCCGGATCAGGCTGGCGGAATCCCACGGCCCCTTGTGCCGGACGCCGTTGACGAAGAAGGTCGGGGTCGCGTTGAGGTCCATCACCTCGGCGTCCTGCGCATCATCCTCCACGCGGTGCAGGACCCGCGGTGAGTGCAGATCCTCGTCGAATTGCGCGATGTCGCAGCCGGCCTGGTCGGCGTAGCGGTAGATGTCCTGCCACTCCAGGTGATCCTGGAACTCGAACATCAACGGGGCGATGTCGAAGAACTTGCCCTGCAGGGCGGCGGCTTCACTGGCCCGGGCGGCATCGGTGGCCCGCGGATGGACCCGCTCGAGCGGGAAATGCCGCCACACGTAGCACAATTCGTCGCCGAAGTAGGCCCGCACCTCATCGATCGACCCGGTGGCCCGGCTGCAGAACGGGCACTCGAAGTCGCCGTACTCGACCAGCGTCAGTGGGGCGTCGACCGGGCCGCGAAGGTGGTCGCGCTCGGGCTCGATCGCCCGAACCAGCTTCAGCCCCACGGCCGCAGGCGGGCTTAGCCGGTCGGTGATCCGGAAGAACGCCCAGCCCAGCGCGAACGCGATGACGGACGCGGCCAGCACGCCGACGCGGGCCAGGTCCGCCGAGCGCGGATCGTCGATGGCCAGGTCCACGATGAACAGCGAGATCGTGAAACCGATGCCGGACAGCACCGCGCCCCCGGCGACCCGCTGCAGGGTCAGCCCGGGCGAGAGCCGGCCGAGCCCGGTGCGCTGCACCAGCCAGGTGGCGCCCGTGATGCCGATCAGCTTGCCGGCCACCAGACCGACGACCACACCCCAGGTCAGCGGCGAGCCGGCGGCCTCGGCGATGGTGTGACGATCCAGGTGCACACCGGCATTGGCCAACGCGAAGATCGGCAGCACACCGAACGACACGTACGGGCCGAAGCCGGTCAGCAGCCGTTCATTGATCGAGATCGAGTCGCGCAGGCTGCGCGTCGCGGCGCGGGCGTACTCGGAGTTCGGCGACTGCCGGAACGCCCGGATCACCTCGACCGCCGCCTCCACCCGTTGGCGCTCCGGGGTGAACACCGGGATCAGCAGCGCCACCGCAACTCCCGCCAGCGTGGGGTGCACCCCACCGGCGAACAACGACAACCACAGGCCAACGGCGAGAACGGAATACGCCGGTCCGCGGCCGCCGGGCGGCAGATTCCGCACGGCCAGCAGGGCGAGCAGAAACACCATCGCGACGAGCAGGGGGACGACCCGGATCCGTTCGGAGTAGAAAACCGCGATCGCGATCAGCGCCCCGATGTCGTCGACCACCGCCAGGGTCAGCAGGAACGTGCGCAGCCGCGCCGGATACTTGGGGGCGATGATCGCGAGCGCACCGACCAGGAACGCGGTGTCGGTCGAGATCACCACACCCCAGGCGCGCGCGTCGTCCCCGGAGGGGTTGAACAACAGGAAGATCACCGCAGGCAACGTCAGCCCGGCGATCGCTGCGATCACCGGGACCGCAGCACGTGACCGCTCGGTCAGCTCACCAATGGTGAACTGCGCCTTGACCTCCAGGCCGACGATGAAGAAGAAGAACGCCATCAGCCCGTCGTTGACGATCTCCTTGACCGTCAACTCGACATGCAGATCACCGAAGCTCAGTCCGACCGGGGTGCCCCAGAACTGCGAATAGGTCTCAGACCATGGCGAATTCGCCCACACGATCGCCACCACCGTGCACGCCAGCAGCAGTGCCGCCGCGGCGTTCTCGCCGAAGCGTTTCGCGGTCGGGGCGCGGCCCAGCGGGCTCTTGGTCACCCGGACCGCGTCACCGCGTGCGCAGCCTCCATGAGCATCCATCCCGAGACCTGCACGGAGAGATCCCGTTCGGGAATCTCCGAGGAGTTGACGGCGCCCTGGACGAACTTCGCCGCCGCGCCGCCCACCGTCGGGACCTCGGCGGTGCGATCCCAGAACGCTGCGAACAGCGGCAGCCCGTCGACGCTCTGCCGGTTGTCCCAGGCCGCCTCGGCCGAGGCCAGCACCAGCCTGCGGGCGGCGTCCCGCGCGGCGGCATCCTCGACGGAATCACCCGGCAGCTCGGTCGCCACCAGCGCCAGATAGCGCGCGGTGATTCCGGCGAACAGGCCGCCGTCCCCGCCGCCGGCGCCGACGAGCACCCCGCCGGGCGCCATGTGCGCATCGACGGCGGCCACCAATCGGCGCACCCGGACCGGATGCCGATCATCGGTTGTGCGCACCGCGAGTTCGGTCTCCAGGCCGAGCACCACACCCTGGCAGTAGCTGTACAGCGCCCGAACCAGGGAACCCGCCTTGATGCCGTCGAGCACCAGATGGGTGTCCGGGTCGATCAGCGTCTCATCGATCCAGTCCGCCATCTGCTGGGCCCGGCGCACCCGATCGCCGTAGCGGGCCAGGAAGATTCCCGCCGGGCCGTTGGCCGGGGCGTTGAAGAACTGGTCCTGTTTGCGCCACGGGATGCCGCCCCCATCCTCGGGCACCCACGAGCTGACCAACTGATGGCTCAGGTTCTTCAGCGCCCGTGGCCGTTCGATGCCGGCCAGCCGACCGGCCCGCTCCAGCGCGAGCGCCAGCCACGCCATGTCGTCGTAGTACTTGTTGGTCCAGCGGCCGTTGTTGCGGATCCGATGGCCGCGGATCTGCCTGGCGATCCTTGTCAGCCGCGCCGGTTGGGGATCGCGGACCTGCGCGTCGACAAGGCAGTCCAGCAGGTGGGCCTGCCACCAGTAGTGCCAGGTCCCGAAGGCGCGGTCGCGGCGGGTCGGCGGCCAGGCGACGACACCGAGTTGCGTCCCCGGAACCTGCCAGAGCCGGCGCAGATGTCGTTTCGCGATCGCCGCCTCGGCGCTCGCAGCGCGGTTCGCCCACAACTGGTCCATGACCTTCAATCCTGCCCTACCAGGCGCGGGACAGATCGGCCCATCGCCTGATCCAACTGTGCATGGCGATGCCCGCGGCGACCGCGGCGTTGATGCTGCGGGTGGAGCCGAACTGGGCGATCGACACCGTGGAAGCGGCACCAGCGGCCGCCGCCGGGGAGATGCCGGGCCCCTCCTGACCGAAGATCAGCAGGCATTCCCGGGGCAGCGCGGTGTCCTCCAGTCGCACCGCCCCGGGCACGTTGTCGACGGCGACGGCGGTGAGCCCGGCGGTGGCGGCGTGACCCAGCAGCTCCTCGGTGGTGTCGTGGTGCATGAGGTGCTGATAGCGGTCGGTGACCATGGCGCCCCGGCGGTTCCAGCGTCGCCTGCCCACGATGTGCACCGTGTCGACGGCGAACGCATTCGCGGTGCGAACGACCGCCCCGATGTTGGCGTCGTTACCGAAGTTCTCGATCGCGATGTGCAGCGGATGTCGCCGGGCATCGATATCGGCGATGATCGCCTCGCGCGTCCAATAGCGGTAGGCGTCAACGACATTGCGGGTGTCGCCGTCCCGCAACAGTTCGGGGTCGTACCGGGGATCGGCAGGCGGCGCCCCCACCCAGGGGCCGACACCCGGGGTGCCGGTGTTCCACTCGGTCGGCCCCGGATTGGTTTCAGGCACGGTTCACCCACCCTGGGCACGGGGGCGCCGCAGACGAATGCCTGGCCGCCGGCACGACGGCCAGCGCGGCGATCAACCGGTCCGCACGCACGACCATCACTGTAGGTTCTCCGGGCCGGCGGCGGCCTCCGCCGCCCGTAAGGCCGGGCACCGCTCGCCCGGGCCCGAAGTTTGCCGCGCGAGAGGTTCACTTCCGCCGACACGACCGATTTTCTTGTACAACCGCCGGATCGGCGCGGATACTGATGTTTGCGACAATCGCAGATGTTGGCATGAACAGGTTTGGCACCACGGGCGGCTGCGTGGTGCGACGCGATCGGCGGGGGACATGACCATTGTGATGCGGGACCGCACGGGCTGCCCACGCTGCTCCGCTGCCGTCGGAGGCCGCAGCCGGTGAGCCGACGGCCCGACCCCGGCGTGCAGCGCCGCCTGGACAACCTCGTCACTTCGGTGGCCACCCGATTGATGACCGCCGATGCCGCGTCATCGGTGGCCCGGAGCCAAGAGGTGCTCGCCGAACTGGTGCGCCACTTGGAGGTCGATGTCAGTTTCCTGCGGTACAACGACCACAGAATCCGCGCCACCAGGCTGATCGCGGAATGGCCGGTACGGCCCGAGATACCCGACCCGGATCCACTGGGGGTCGTCTACTTCGCCGACGCCGACCCGATCTTCGCCGCCGCCGAGCACGCCAAGGAACCGGTCTTCTTCCGTCCCGAACCGACGGCCCCCGACGACTACCAGCGTCGGGTGGCGGAGGGCAGCGGTATCACGATGCCGTCACTGGCCTCGGTGCCGTTGCTCTCCGGTGACGTGACGACGGGTGCGCTGGGGTTCGTCAAGTTCGGGATCAAGGATTGGTCGACCGAGGAACTCAACGCCCTCAAGGCGATCGCCTCGCTCTTCGCGCAGGTCCAGGCCCGCATCGACGCCGAGGAGCAGTTGCGCTTCCTGGCCGATCACGACGATTTGACCGGGCTGCCCAACCGTCGCGCCCTGATGGCGCACCTAGACGAGCGCCTGCGGGTGGGCGAGCCGGGCCCGGTGTCGGCGCTGTTCCTGGATCTGGATCGGCTCAAGGCGATCAACGACTACCTGGGCCACCAGGCCGGTGACCGGTTCATCCGGGTGTTCGCCGACCGACTGCGGGACGAGACCACTGAATCCGATCTGATCGCCCGGCTCGGCGGCGACGAGTTCGTGGTGATTCCCGGCGCCCCGCTGTCCGCCTACGCCGCCGAGGAATTCGCCGCCCGGTTGCAGTCCGCACTTCGCGAGCGGGTCGCCATCGACGGCGAACTGCTCACCCGCACCGTCAGCATCGGCGTTGCGTTCGGCCAGCCTGGAGCGGACGCGGCTTCGGACCTGCTACGCCGTGCCGATCAGGCCGTGCTGAACGCCAAGAATGCCGGCGGCAACACCGTGGCGGTGTTCACCGGTGAGATGTCGCTGAAGAGCGCATTCCGCAACGACATCGAGTTGCACCTGCAGAACGTCGTCGACTCCGGCGCACTGTTCCTGCACTACCTGCCTGAGGTCGACATGCGTACCGGCCGGATTCTGGCCACCGAGGCACTGGTGCGCTGGAGGCACCCCACCCGCGGACTGCTGCTGCCCGACTCCTTCATCAACGTCGCCGAATCCGTCAACCTTGCAGGCGAATTGGGTCGCTGGGTAATGCGCACGGCATGTGCGGACTTCAGCCGATGGCAGTCCAGCGGCATCGCCGATGACGTGGTGCTACGCATCAACGTCTCGCCGATGCAACTGGTCACCGAGGGTTTCGTCGACATGATCGCCGAGACGATCGACGAGTTCGGGCTCGACGGCCGGTCGATATGCCTGGAGATCACCGAGAGCGTGGTGGTTCAGGACATCGAGACAACCCGCACCACCTTGGCCGGGCTCAAGAAGGCCGGCGTGCAGATCGCCATTGACGACTTCGGCACCGGCTACAGCGTGTTGACACATTTGAAGTCGCTTCCGGTGGACACCCTCAAGATCGACCGCGGGTTCGTTCGCGACCTCGGTACGAACCCGGGTGACCTGGCCATCGTCCGAGCGGTGATCGCGTTGGCCGAAGCGTTCGGCCTGGAGCTGGTGGCTGAAGGCGTCGAATCGGCGGGTGCGGCAAGGACTTTGCTCGAACACGGCTGCAACCGGGCACAGGGCTACCTGATCTCTCGCCCGGTCACCGGTGAGGTGATGGCTGAGTTATTGGCGAAACAGTTTGTGCCACTTGACCTCTAGCGCGGATTCAGCAGAACGAGCCGGCCGAACCTGCCTGCCGTGCGCGCGATGATGGCGACTTCGGCGGTCCGGCCACCCAGTTCCGGTTGGGCCGGCCACTCCCCAGCGTCCGGTGCGGATCGGGTGGACAGGGCCACGCCGGCGAGGGCACGGACCAACGTCGTTCCCGACGGTGCGGCCAGCTCGGCGCCGGCGACCCGACCGTTCTCGAAGATCAACCGCCGCGCAACGGAATCAGCGGCCCGCGCCACGCCGCATGCGTGTGCCTGCTCGTCGAGCCACGCCGTCAGCGCCGCAGCGGGCGCTTCGACGCCGGCGCGGAAGGCACCGACCGACGCGACCTGAACGGTGTCGCCGGCCTCGGTGCCCATGGCGGTCCAGCCGGCGTCGGGCACCTCGGTGTAGAGCACCCCGAACGGGGAGGCGACGCACCACAGCGCGAACTCACGCAGCCGCGCACCGATGAACGGCTCGATCGGTGCCCGCGGGTCGGTGCGGACCGGTACGGGTTCGGCGCGCAGGACCGAGGCCTCCAAGTCCGCCCCAGCCGGGGTGACGGACCCGAGATCAATGGTCATCGAACCCAGAAATGCGAGGGTGTCGGCGTCGGTGACGTCGGTCGGGGCCGCGGCGTCGACCAGTAGCACGTCGGCGCCCAGGCCGGCGCTGAACACCGCGTGCGCCAAAACGCCGGGCCCGGAGCCGACGCAGAGCACGTCGACCTCGTCATCCCAGTGCAGCTCCGACTCCCAGGCGTCGGGGCCTGCCGGATCTTGCACATCGGGAACCCTACCCACCGATCGTCACTTCCGACGCCCGCCGGGTGGAGTGCAGTAGTCTCTGGTCGCGGTGACCGAACCCAGCGATGCTGTTGTGGATTCCACGCGTGCGCAGATCATCCGCGCCGCGTCGCACCGGTTTGCCGTCGATGCCTACAGCTCGGTGAGCCTGGACGACATCGTGGCCGAGGCCGGGGTGACCAAGGGCGCACTGTACTTCCATTTCGGTTCCAAGCGGGCGCTGGCCGAGGCCATCGTCGACGAACGCACGCGCGTAACACGGGCGGCGACCGTCGAACTGGTCAACCGCGGAATGTCCGCGCTCGAGACCATCGTCGACATGATCTACCTGGTCGCCGCGCACGAGTTCGGCACCGAACTGGGACGGGCCAGCGTCAACCTCGTCGACGCGGTCGGCCGGATCGAGAACGCCCAGGCGCGCCGGCTGGACGAATGGGTGGCCGCCATCACCGGGGTGGTGAAGCGCGCCGCCGAGGAGGGTGACATCGCCCCGGGCCTGAACCCCGAGGACGTCGCCCGGCTCATCGTCACGGTGTACGCCGGGACCCGGCTGAACACCAGCGCCGACAACGGCGAACAATTCCTGGACCACATGGCAAAGAACTGGAATTTGATTCTTCCAGCGATTTCCAACCCGGAGCGGCTCGGTTACCTCACGGAGTTCATCCGCCGCCGGACCGCCCACCTGTCGCGGGACTGGAAGCGGGTCGAATCCGACCAGTCCTGATCATGGCGGGTTAGGCTCATCCCGGGGACGCATAGGAAGGGTGCAGCCGGTATGGCCCGCCAGGCACGCGCCGAGGCGACGCGGCACAAGATCATCGACGCCGCGGTCGACATCTTCAGCGAAGTCGGTTACGCGTCCACGGGCCTGGGCGAGATCATCGAGCGCGCCGAGATCACCAAGGGTGCGCTGTACTACCACTTCGACTCCCGGGAAGCGCTCGCGGCGGCCATCATCGAAGAGGCCACCGACCGGGTTATCGGCGCATTCCGGGACATCGCCCAGTCGTCGACGCCGGCGTTGGAGAACATGATCCACGGCTCGTTCGTCGTGCTCGGCATGATCGCCCAGGACAAGCTGGCACGCATCGGGCGCCAGCTGGCCCGCGCACTCGGACAGTTCAGCCTCGTCGGCGCGCACACCTACGCGGACTGGACGACGGTGGTCGACGATCAGGCCGTGCGGGCCGCCGAGGAAGGCGACCTGCGCCCGGAGCTGGATGCCCACGTCGTCGGCGAGACCATCATCGCCACGCTGCTGGGCATCGAGCAGTTGTCCACCGCGATCTCCGCGGGCGCGGACATGATCTCGCGACTGACGCGTGCGTGGGAGTTGCTGCTGCCCGGCATCGCCAACGACTCCGCGCTGCCGTACTTCCAGCAGTTCCTGGCGCGCGAGGCGATGCGCTACGACCAGCCCACGGTCAGCGGGGACTGATCACGAGCGGTTCGGCTCAGGCGAGCCCGAGGTCGGCCAGGCCGAGCAGGCTGCGGTAGGGCACCCCGGCGGCCTCGATCGCCTCCGCGGCGCCGGTCGCCCGGTCCACCACCGTCGCGACGCCCACCACGGTCCCACCCGCCTCCCGGACCGCCTCGACGGCGGTCAGGGCCGAACTGCCCGTCGTGCTGGTGTCCTCGACCACCAGCACCCGCTTGCCGGCCACCTCGGCACCTTCGATGAGCCGTTGCAGCCCATGGGTTTTCACCGACTTGCGCACGACGAAGGCATCGATGGGGCGGCCCGGGGCGTGCATGATCGCGGTGGCCACCGGATCAGCGCCCAGGGTCAGACCGCCGACCGCGGAGTAGATCCAGTCGTCGGTGAGTTCTCGCATCAGCCGGCCGATCAACGGGGCGGCCCGGTGATGCAGGGTGGCGCGACGCAGGTCGACGTAGTAGTCGGCCTCCTTGCCCGACGACAGGGTGACCCGGCCGAACACCACCGACAGCTGCCGGACGAGGTCGGCGAGTTCGGTGCGGTCGGCGGAGTTGAGCTCAGGTGCGGTCACGGCCATTTCCGAATCCCTTGGTCAGTGCGCGGACCAGCCCGCGCGGAATGAGTCGTGAGCCGGTCGTCAGCGCCTTGTACTGCAGCCCGGGGACGATGACGACTTTGCCCTTGGCCGCATCGGCGAGGCTTTCGGCCACCACGTCGTCGACGTCGAGCCACATGAAGCCCGGGATGGATTTCATGTCCATGCCGGCGCGCTCGTGGAACTCGGTGTGCACGAAACCGGGGCAGACGGCGTGGATGCTCACCCCGGTGCCGGCCAAGCCGTTGGCCAGGCCCTCGCTGAACGACACCACCCACGCCTTGGACGCCGAGTAGGTGGAGCCGCGACCGGAAACCAGCCCGGCCACGCTGGCGATGTTGATCACGGTGCCCGAGCCCGCGGCCAGCATGGCAGGCAGCGCGGCCCGGGTCAGGTGCATCACCGCGGTGACGTTGACGTCGAGTTGGGCCTGCAGCAGCACGGGGTCGGTGGTCCAGAACTCCCCGGAGGTGCCGAACCCCGCGTTGTTGACCAGCACCTGCACGCCGGCGGTCAGCCGGTCGGCCACCCTCGCGCGGTCGTCGGCCGCGGTGAGGTCGGCGGGCAGCACCTCGACGTCGATGCCGTTGGCCGCGCGCAGTTCGGCGGCGAGGTCCTCGAGGCGGTCGACGTTACGGGCCACCAGGACGAGGTTGTAACCGTCACGGGCGTAGCGGCGGGCGTAGCCGGCGCCGAGGCCTGAGGTTGGACCGGTGACGAGGGCGACGGGACGGGGCACGCCGAGACCCTATCGGAGTTCAGCGTTGGTAGTTAGGGGCCTGGGTGGTGTTGCGCGGTTGCTGCGGCCGCAGTGGCGGCGGCGCCTCGGCGCGACCGGTGGGCAGTTCCCGGCGCCCGGCCGGTGCCAGCGGACGGCCCGGCGCGGCGTTGCGCCGACCGGTGGACTGGGGAAGGGCGGCCTGGGCGGGGAGCGGCGGGAGCACCCGCAGCAGGTCGTTGAACTGGCGAACCGTCCGCAGGCCCTCGTCCCACTGCGCGCGACTGGACGAGATCGGCATGGACACCAGGGTCCAGTTCTGTTCGTTCCACATGACTTCGGCGCAGTCCGGTGCGGTGTGGGCGAAGGTGACCATCCGGCGGTCGCAGGCCCGGCGGGCGGCGTCCAGATTGGTCGAGTACACCATTCGGGGCCCGATGGCGCCGAGCAGCCAGATGTCGCTCTCCCGCGGTTCCTTGACGCCCTTGAGCCGCAGATCCATCACGACGTTCGTGCCGACCTTGCGGTGCAGGGCGATGACGGTGGCGACGTCCTCGAGGTCGAAGACGTAGACCGCCTCACCGCGGATCTGGCCCAGCACGACGTTGCGGGCGGTGACATCGCCGACGGTGGACATCACGCCGCGCTTCCAGCGGTCGATGATCTCGGTGGACTCGGGCTCGTAGTCGAAGCCGTGCGAGCGGGCCCAGGACTTTCGGCGGCGGCCCAGGCCGCGGCGCCGACCGATGTCGACATACAGCAACACCGCCGCACCCACGAAACAAAGTGCAGACAGCGTGAACCAGAACGGGACCATTGCGCCTAGCCTATCTGCTCACCCGGCCTTAACGAGAATGCCACCAGGTCACAACCAGGTCACACCTCTTGGTGCCGAAAGACCCCCGCACCCGGTTCGAGTGCGAGGGTCTTCGCGCGAGCGGCTCAGCCCAACTCAGCCCAGGATCAGCGATTCGCCGTCCGGGGAGACATTCACCGGCACGGTGTCACCGTCGTGCACCTCACCGGCGAGCAGCATCTTCGCGAGCTGATCACCGATGGCCTGCTGGACCAGTCGGCGCAGTGGCCGGGCGCCGTAGACCGGGTCGAACCCGCGATCGGCGAGCCACTTCTTGGCCGGCAGCGACACCTCCAGTTCCAGGCGACGCTGGGAGAGCCGCTTCTTCAGCTGCTCCAACTGGATGTCGACGATCTCCACCAACTCCTCGGGCTTGAGGCCCTCGAAAATCAGCACATCGTCGAGACGGTTGATGAACTCCGGCTTGAAGGCCGACCGGACCGCCGCCATCACCTGCTCCTCGGTGCCACCCGAGCCCAGGTTGGACGTCAGGATGAGGATGGTGTTGCGGAAGTCCACCGTGCGGCCCTGACCGTCGGTCAGCCGGCCCTCGTCGAGGACCTGCAGCAGCACGTCGAACACGTCCGGATGGGCCTTCTCGACCTCGTCGAACAGCACCACGGTGTACGGCCGGCGGCGGACCGCCTCGGTCAGCTGACCGCCCTGGTCGTAGCCGATGTAGCCGGGAGGGGCACCGACCAGGCGGGCGACGGAGTGCTTCTCGCCGTACTCGCTCATGTCGATGCGGACCATCGCCCGCTCGTCGTCGAACAGGAAGTCGGCCAGCGCCTTGGCCAGCTCGGTCTTGCCCACACCGGTCGGGCCGAGGAACAAAAACGAGCCGGTCGGCCGGTTGGGGTCGGCCACGCCGGCCCGGCTGCGCCGGACCGCGTCGGAGACGGCCTGCACGGCCTTGCGCTGGCCGACGACCCGCTTGCCGAGTTCGTCCTCCATGCGCAGCAGCTTGGCCGTCTCGCCCTCGAGCAGCCGGCCGGCCGGGATACCGGTCCACGACGCCACCACATCGGCGATGTCGTCGGGCCCGACCTCCTCCTTGAGCATCACGTTGGCCTGAGCCTCCGCCTGGGGCAGCGCGGCGTCCAGCTTCTTCTCCACCTCCGGGATGCGGCCGTACCGCAGCTCGGCGGCCTTCGCGAGGTCGCCGTCGCGCTCGGCCCGTTCGGACTCACCGCGCAGGTGTTCCAGCTCCTCCTTGAGGTCACGCACGATGTCGATGGCGTTCTTCTCGTTCTGCCAGCGCGTGGTGAGCTCGGCGAGTTCCTCCTTCTTGTCGGCCAGTTCGGCGCGCAGCTTCTCCAGCCGCTCGGCCGACGCGGCGTCCTCCTCCTTGGCCAGCGCCATCTCCTCGATCTCGAGCCGGCGCACCAGGCGCTCAACCTCGTCGATCTCCATGGGCCGGGAGTCGATCTCCATCCGCAGCCGCGAACCGGCCTCGTCGACCAGGTCGATCGC